>JBGOZA010000006.1:0-20027 GCA_041480025.1 Bathyarchaeia archaeon
ATTCATTTGAATCTTAACCATGTTTGATATGATCTTCTCTGGTCCTACAGCATATCCCAGCCGCCATCCCGTCATTGCGTAGGTCTTCGAGAAGCCGTCCACGATAATTGTTCTTTCAGCCATGTCAGGCATTGAAGCTATGCTTACGTGCTTGGCTCCGTCATACGTTATCATCTTGTATATCTCATCTGACATCACAAGGAAGTCTCCATCTATAGCTAGGTCGCGGAGCAGACTCAGGTCCTGACTGTTCAGTATTGAGCCTGTAGGGTTGCCGGGAGAATTGATCATGAGGAGGCGTGTCCGACTTGAAACCGCTTTCTTTAATCCTTCTTCATCGAGTCTTAGAGAATCATCTAGTGCTACAGGAATGGGGCGTCCTCTGACAACTTTGACGATATCTGTGCAGCTTGGCCATGCAGGTGATACTATGATGACTTCATCATCTGGATCAATAGTTGCACTGAGGAGAGCGTAGATCGCGAACTTTGATCCAGGAACAACAACTATATTCTTGTTCGGGTCCGCGCCAATTCCGAAACCCTCTTCGTGGGCAGCTATCGCATCTAGGAGTTGCGGGATTCCCCGACTTGACACATAGTGAGTAAAACCTTCACGCATTGCGCGATGAGCTGCATCTATTATGCGACTTGGAGTCTTGAAATCCGGTTCCCCAAGTTCAAAATGCACAAGCTTCTTGCCTCGTGCCTCATACTGTCTGGCAATTTCTGCCGTTTCCAGAGTTACGCTCGTTGGAACTATCTCCATGAACCTAGATTCATTCTTCACAGCAATCTGCTCCTGAAATGGTGACGGACATAGAATGTTTTCTATGAAAAACCATCGTAGATTTATCAGTTTCCAACAGCAAGATACGATTACGTCTACCAAGCAAACACTTGGTTCCTCGTCAAAGCAAAGCGCGTGAAGATGAATAGAAAAGAGAAATATGTTCTCATGGATAAGACTAGCCAGGAGAATTCAAAACTTGAAAGTGGTTGTGAGAGCTTTCGGTCCAATTTCAGAAGCTCTGGGCCGACTGCAGTTTGTTGAACTCCCTTCTGGCTCGACTCTGCAGAACTTGGCTGAGAAACTGCAGAAAGAGACTGCCTTGAGAGTTCCCCCTCTTCTTAATTCAAATCTAAGAGTTCTAGTAAATGGAACTATCGCGACAATGAGTGACCAGGTTTTAGTCGAAGGAGACCGAGTGGATATCCTTTCTCCATTCGCGGGCGGCTAGCTAAAATACCGCTTTGCAACAGGTTTATGCGCAGTCATATGGATTTGGGCGATGATATCTGCGATGGAACCAAGCAAAGGAAGAGTTGATCCATGGGGGCTGGGAGAGATTGAGAACTATGAGAGCCTCATAGAGGAATTTGGGATAAAACCCATAGACGAAATCATAGCGCGTATACCAAATCCCAGCAAATATATGCGGAGACGCATCATATTCGGACACACCGACCTAGAACGTATACTGGACGCTCTGGATCAAAATCTGCCATTTGCAGTCATGAGTGGGATCAAACCAAGCGGACCTTTTCATATGGGGTCAAAAATGACTGCTGAAGAAATAATCTATTTTCAACAGGCTTCAACAAAAGCATTCGCGTCCTACTGCATCGCTGACTACGAAGCATATGCTGATAACCGCCAGAGCCTGGAGGAGAGCAATTCCATGGCAGTAAGTCATCTCGCAGACGTCTTAGCCTTGGGTCTTGACCCCAAGCGAGCATACGTGTACAGACAATCTAGAGAAATGCGCGTTCTCGAGAAGGCTTTCATCTACAGCAGAGACGTAACTTACAACATGATGGAAGCAATCTATGGTGATCGACCCTTCGGACTTTACCTTAGCGCGCTAATCCAAGTCGCTGACATTTTGTTGCCGGAGATAGGAGAATTTGATGGACCGAAGCCAGTGGTGGTTCCTATAGGTGCGGAGCAAGCTCCACACATCAGGTTGACTCGTGACATTGCTAGACGACACGAAGAGGAGAATCTCGTCCTTCCAAGCGCCACATACCATAAGCTAATCAGATCCCTAACTGGCAGCAGCAAGATGTCAAAGCGTGAACCCATGGGTCTGCTGTCCCTAACGGACGATCCAGAGTTCGCGAAAAAGAAGATTCTTCTAGCCTACACAGGAGGTAGAGAGTCAATCAAGATTCAGAAGGAGCTTGGAGGAGAACCGAATAGATGCGTCATCTATGAGTACTTGATGTTCCATTTTATGGAAGATGACAGAGAACTCGAGAAGGTTTACACAGAATGTATCAGCGGGAGCAGAATGTGCGGACCATGCAAAGCACGCGCAGCAGATATTGTAGCCGCTTATTTGAGAGAACATCAGAGGAAGCGTGTTAAGACTCTACCTTTAGCAGAAGAGATTCTACAGCAACAATTGACCAAGATTCCATAAGGATAGGACTACAATCGCGACGCCAGTTTTGGATTTCTCTTTTTTTCAGTAAACTAGTAACGAGTACTCTACACGGCTAGTTCGCTTCAGAACATTCCAAACCTATTTCTAGAAAACGCCAACAAGTGAAAAACCTTCATTTTGCGATAATCCATCAACCTAAAATTCGACCAAACAAGCTTGGACCCACTCGCTGACAGGCAGCCGTTTTCAAGCATCAGCACCTCAAAACAATCAGCGTGTGGGCCAAATCTATGAGATTATCTGAGAATCTCTATTTTTTCTTTGCTTTACCGCCCTTCTTCGCTGCTTTCTTCTTAGCTGCCATCCTATTTCACCTCCGAGATTAAGAACGCCATATAGCAAAATTAGCGTCGAGCATTGTGTGTATTTTTATTTCTAATAAAACTATCGATTGGTCAAAAGCTCTTCAAAAAGGGCCTAATTCAAGATTTTGACTCAATAATAAAGAGCTTTCTCAGGAACAATTTACGAAAATATAACAGATTCAACTTGCGGCTAAAAATAGCTCTATATCACGACAACAAGACGCCGAATTCTCGTTAAGAAGAACAGCGATTCAACAAGAACTTCTCTTGTTTAGCGTGTGTTCAAGTGGTAGAAGCTCTCTTTTTGCAGTTTTGCTAACGCCCAGCATCTCTCAATTCAGCAGATCTGAAAACACCGTAGATTTCTCAAAAAGCAATCGCCTCTCAACTGAGATCAATATGCGGTTTCGAATAGATACTAAACTGGAAGACTAATCTGATTGCTCAAGCTCAGTTGTGGCAATCAGACATGACGAGAAACAACATTTCTTATTGTTCCAATCTGTTCTACCGTGACTTCCACAACATCATTAGGCTTCAGATAAACCGGAGGATTCCTTGTGTGACCAATACCGGAAGGCGTCCCTGTTGCCACTATGTCGCCAACTTCAAGGGTCATATCAGCACTCAGCGATGATATGATTGAGGGAATCCCAAAGATCATGTTACGTGTGTTGGAATCCTGCATTTTCCTGCCATTCAAATATGAAGCTATTTTCAGATTGCCAGGGTCTGAAATCTCTTCTCTAGTCACCAAGTGCGGCCCCATTGGAGCAAAAGTGTCCAGTCCTTTACCTTTGTACCATTGCTGATGGTTTCTCTGCAAGTCCCGCGCTGTAACATCATTCATAACCATATATCCCGCTACATAATCCCAAGATTCTTCTTTGGCTATGTTCTTTCCTTCTTTCCCGATCACGAAGACGAGCTCTGCTTCGTAATCAATCTGACTGGAACTTGTTGGTAAGATGATGGGATCATACGGGCCGATTACGGATGTTGGAGGTTTAGTAAAGAAAATTGGGAGTTTTGGAGGATCATGTTTAGTTTCATTCGCATGCTCCACATAGTTCACTCCAAGACACACAATATTCTTCCTAGGACGAGGTATAGGCGCACATAACTGGACCTCGTCTTCACTTTTCGCTAATCCTTCTCTTGCGAGATCGTCTCTGTGTTTTCCAATAGCGTTCTGGAGTCTTCTGAGCCTCGGGAGTGTTTCATCACCACATTCCAGCAACGAAATCATGTCATCTGGGAAACCTTCTCCCTCTCCAAACAGAAGCTCACTTGTACTGTTCAGTTCGTATATGGTCTTCTCTTGGAGAATACCTATGCGGAACTCGTTTTCTTGTGCAAAGGTTACCAGTCTCACTATGATTCCTCCAACCAGAGGTGAGATTTCATGTTTGAGATCATATATCAGTCATTATTTTAGAGTTCTTGCAGTCATTTTTCCATCAGGAGACGTTTCCATTTTTCTACTACATTCTCAGTTTTCCTGACTGCTATGCCCAAATAGTTGGATGGATCGTTTAGAATCGCCAATTGTTGGCGCGTCAGCTTCTGCAGATAGGGCTTCAAACTTTCATCATTTGATATGATTTCGTTAAGAGGTCTGCCGGTTCTATATGAGATGTCGGTGAGGCGACGTATGTATTCATGAGCGTCTGGATGGCCGTTGTAGGAAAGCAGAATATAGAGAGGCTCAGCAATGATCTTGTCCTTGTTCATGTCAAAGTTGCGCTCCATTCTTGGCTTGTCAACCCTCAGCTCATTTGTGATTCGAACAATCCTCCTCACCGAAGAATCAAAGACGACTAGAAGTTCTGGCAAATACCTTTGAGAGAGACTGTTGGTCAAATCTCGTTGATGTTCAGAGATCTGATCCATGTAAACCGTAATCATTTGTGGTATTGTCTTCTTCCATGCACTCTCAACGTTCTCGAAGTTGATCGGATTCCTCTTCTGAGGCATTGTTGAAGATCCCACTTGTTCTGAGCCATAGGGTTCTCCGACTTCAGCTATCTCCTCTCTTTGCAGGTTTCTCATGTCTCTCGCAAAGTTTGCAAGGACCCCGAAGCTTGAGGTGACAGCGTGAATGAAATCTGTTGTTGGCTCAGGAGGAACAATCTGAGTAGATATCTCAGCGCTCTTCAGTCCCAAGAGTTGTAAGACATCAGTTTCAAACTCTTCAGGATCGGAGAAGAAGAGACTCGATGCATTGTATGCTCCGACAGCGCCACTAAACTTGGCTTCTAGATTGTTAGCTGAGTCCCTAAGCTTGACTATACGTTTTCCCCAACGAGAGACGTATTGGGCAATCGCAAAACCAAAAGTGATGGGCTCAGCGTGCTGGCCATGAGTGCGTCCAATCTGAATTGTGGCTTTCTCTCTCGATGCAAGATCAATGAAAGCTTTCTCAAGTTTCAGCATATCAGGTATCAGGACGTTTCTAGTCGCGTCTTTGTATCGGAGCACATTTGCCGTATCGACTATGTCATAGGATGTGGCGCTGGCGTGAACGAATGGTTTTGCTTCTTCACTGACCTTGCTTCTGATAACATTGACGAGAGCACGAATGTCATGTTTTATTCTATCTTCCTCAGCGTACACTTCCTTAGCCGTAACTTTTTCAGCAGCAGCAGCTATCTCTGAGGCGACGCTCTTGGAGCATATTCCTTTTCTTGCCAGAATCTCCACCAATGCCGCTTCGACTTTGGCCTTGTAGTGAACATATGCTTCCTCACTGAGATATGCCTGTAGAGCTCCAACACTGTATCGATAGTCTGTCGGCGAGAATAGAGAGTAGCGGGAGACCATTTCATCTGACATGTTCTCACCTAAATCTTTGACCCGTCAAGTCCTCATATAGTCTAATGTATACTCGGCTGACTGACTCAAGCATGTCTTTCGGAAGAGATGGAATAGGAGGTTCCTTAGCGCCTTCTCTACGAGCTTTCATCAGTTTCTCGTGGTATCCAGTTTCTCGATAGTATTGCCTAACAAATTCTTTGCTGCGTTCCACGAATTTCCCTGCTTTCAGTTCTTTGGCATCCCAGAAGCGATCCTCATCAGCTGTACCGAACGTATCCACGACCATCAGATTCCTTTCATCGTCTAACGCGAATTCTTTCTTTCCATCAACGTGTACCAAGCCTCTCTGTGTTATCCTTGAGTCCATTTCATGGTCTATTGCTATGGCCAAGTCTTTCATTCGATTAAATTCATCTGGGCTAAGATTAGAGATTTTGACTGCTTCAGGCATAGTTAGGTTGCGATCGACTTTTTCGAGTTTGGTTGTTACTTCAAAGAATGGTGATGGCAGTTTCTCGCCAAGAGCCGGTTTGTGGTTCTCGGGGAATTTCAACATTGTTGAGTCGATTTCCTGGGATACGTAACGGTCCCATAGTGATCCGTAGATGTAGTAGCGTACAATGCATTCAAGAGGTATTAGGTAGTTGCCACTTTCGAGTTTGAGCTTCTCAGGGTCCGAGATCACTCTTACCTTTCTCACCCTCATTCGATTGGATGCCACTAGCTTGAGATAGTGCGTGCGGATTCCCAAATTCCTGCAGATTTCGAACCAGTATGCACTTGTCCGAGCAAGAGTTTCACCCTTGAATGGAATATCCGAAGGGATTATTTTGTCAAATACACTGATTCTATCGCTGAACACGAACTCTAGTTCTGAATCGTTGACTTCATATACGTCTTTTACTTTTCCGGATTTTAGGAATCTCAATTTTTCACCTTCTCGTCATCCTTCTCAATTCGTTTTCTCAGTTCTGCCTGATAGGCCTCAATTCTTCCGCGAAGATCCGAGTCAGTGGCTGCGAGAATCTTAGCAGCAGCCACAGCTGCGTTTTCGGGCTGAAGAACCACAAGTGGACTAACCCCCTTCGGCATTCTTAGAGAGGAGAAGACATCAATGGATTCAAAACCCGCGGCTACTGGAGGACAAGCTATCACAGGATGGACAGTATTGGCATCAACGAAACCTGAGAGGGCATTGGACATGCCTGCGACTGTGATATAGACTATTGAAGACTGAGCCTCATTCTCTTCAAGTATGGCTAGTAGTTTCTTCGGCGTCTTGTGAGCTGAAGCAACGCGCCGCTCAAAATCGATTCCGAGATTCCTCAAAGTGCTAACAATGGAATCGACGAATGGTTGATCGCTTCCTGAACCCATAATTAATATGACTTTTCCAGCCATTTTTTCAGACTCCTTTGTACAAGAGTGATTTTGGCCTAATCAAGACTTCTCTGTCCCCTTTCTCTACATGACCTAGTACGTGAACGTGACAACCATGTTTCGCAGCTTCTCTAGAGATAATGGTTCCATTTTCCTTGCTTGCTATCAACACAAGAAAGATTCCCATATTCCAGACTTGGTAGTTCTCTTCATCTGAAACATCGAAACCCATCTGCCTACCTTTCTCGATCAGAAACTGAATGACTTCAGGGACTTCAGGTAGATGATCAACTATGTATCTAAATTGGTAAGGAGCCCTGGCTATCTTTCTCCAGCCATGTCCAGTTATTGGTGAAATGTAGTGAATATCTACTCCTGACTCCAACAAATCATTTATTGGCTTGACCCAGATGGGAGTAGGCTCCAGAATCGCTTCGCCAACAGTTCTTCCATCAGGCAACAGTGTGAAATATCCTTCGGGAAGACTTTCGGCAATCATTCTAGCTTTCGAGATGCCGTTGGCGCACAGTCCATGACTCGGGAAGCCGTAGATTACGTCGCCAGGTGAAATCTTGTGTCCATCAATCAGTCTTTCTTTTGGACGAATTATGCCTATGGCTCCGCCAGCCAGATCCAGTGTTTCCGATGAAACGATACCTGATAGTGTGGGCGTCTCGCCTTGGGGGATTGCACACCCGCTCTTCTCGGCACCGACGCTATATCCTTCGAGAAGCGCGTCAACTCTCTCTTCATCCTTAAACCAAGAAGAATCTCCAGATGCAATGATGTCAGCGTAGGCTATTGGGTCTGCACCTACAGCAATTAGGTCAGTAACCGCCATCGCTAGTGCATCTTGACCTATCCTTGAATATAGCCTTCCTCCCTGAAATCTACGCGCCAATTCACCCTTTGCACTAATTTCCCTGTGCATTGAGTCAGCTATGAGGTTCTTTGTTCCAAGCCCTTCAACGTTGAATGCCAACATGAAATCGTAGTCAAGAAAATCTAGCACCGCAGCTGTTCCTCCAGCTGGGAGAACCCTTATTTTCAGACGCTCTGGACACATCAGGGTTGATGAGAAGGCGTTGATGGCTTTTTTCTTGACGGCGTCTAGTGTATCATAGTTTACGATGTCTGAGTAATGTGATGCCATATCTTGTCCCACAACTAGATTTTCAATAGCATCTTTAAAGATGTTAGCCAAAATCAACGCTTGTGGGATTCTCACAGTAGACCAAGTCTCTTCCTCTGTCTTTCATGTATCTTTGAAGCAGAGCTGAGGCGGATAGTGCATTCTGATTACTTATCTTTCTGATTTCCTGTGGTTGCATGATCTAGTATTTTGACCATTATTGTTTCAGTTCTATCATCGTGGAATCCTAGTGTTTTGTAGAAATCATGAGGGCGGGTGTTCTCAGGATCAACGGAGAGTTCGATGGCGCTGCATCCCATTCTTTTGGTCTCCTCTAGAGCGAATGACATTAGTTGTCTACCAACTCCTTTTCCTCTGTATTCTGGATCAACAACAAATCTCCTGAGTACAGCAAAAAACCCGAATCTGGCCTTGTAAGCTTTTGAAATCTCAAGTGTACCAACTGTTTTCCCGTCAACTTCGGCAACCAAGATACTCTCCTTGTCGAATGAGTCGTCCCAATAATCGTTCATTACAATGGGGTCGTCGTAGCACCATCCTTCTCCCTTGTGAAGTCTGGTAACTGCTTCTGCGTCATCTATCGTTGCTTTCCGAATAGACACGGTCTGCCCGCCCAATGGTTGTCCACTTGAGGTTTCTTCTGACATTCAATCACATCATTGAGGTTTTCCACTTTTCATTTTGTGAGAAGCAGGATTTTGGTGCACTCCGAGTCTAGATTCCTCTTAAAGGAGCTCTCCAAGACTCTTTGAGTTCTCTGAGATCTGAATCAACTATTACTCTGTCGCTACTGTCAAGTATTCGAAGCCGTTCATCTTCGGTTACTTCACCCAACCTAGCGAATGTAGTGTCTTGCATCTGAGTTTCGAAGGCTTCGAGCTTCTCCCTCGGAACGGTGACCAGGAACCTCCCATTTGACTCACTGAATAGGATTTCGTGGTTTGACAGACCTGTTTCTGTTGGCACCTTGTTCAGATGGATTTCTAGGCCAAGCATTCCACCAAAAGCAATCAACGATAGCCCCACTCCTAGACCTCCAATCGTCAATGTATGAGCTGAGTTCACAAGGCCAGCATCTATTGCTCGAGCTAGAGCCACGTAGAGCGGTTTGGCCAGCTCCGGATTTACGGAAGGGACATTGCCACTGATGGAAGAGGTCCCTCTATTCTTTTCTCCAAGATATCTAGAGAACTCAGATCCACCCAGCTCACTAGCTGTGAGTCCTAACACGTAGACTGTGTCTCCTACCTGTTTCACATCCATTGTAACCGCTTTTTCGATGTCAACTATTTTGGCGATGCCCGTTATCATTAAGGTCTGCGGGATTGAGACTCTTACGCCTTCTATGACACTATCATTCTTCATACTATCTTTGCCGCTGATGAGGGGAATACCCATGTAGACGGCGTAGTCATGAAGCCCTTTGCAGGCTCTTACGAGCTGAGCCATCTTGTATTCTGCGTCAGGGTTTGTCTCCGACGGTTCCGGATCACTCCAACAGAAGTTATCGAGGATGCTTAGAAGCGAGCCTCTGCCTTGCAGTCTGCCTCCAGTTGCTATTATTCGACGAACGGCTTCATCTACTGCGGACTGGGCCATACAGTACGTGTCAATATCTGAATAGTATGGGCATATGCCCTCCGAAACTATGAGGCCTTCTCTTGAATCATATTCCAAAATGCTGACCGTTGCATCGCTTGGACAATCATGCTCCTTCCCGAGCAGTGGTTTGATGACGCTGATCCCTTTGACTTCATGGTCATATTGACGTAACTTGTATTCAATACTACATATGTTCAGTCTGGCCAGCATTTCCTTGAGAGTAGTTTCATAGTTCTCTGGTTCAGCAATCTCAGAATATTCGGGAGGCTTCTGTCTCCACGTAGCTTTCAGAGTCTTTTGGGGAACACCTTCATGGAGAAACTTCATGTCAACAAGGGCAACCGTCCTGTCGCCGTACTTTGCGTGGAAGTGCCCTGAATCTGTGAATTTGCCGATGACAGTCGCATCCACATCCCTTCTTTCGGCGAGATCTAGGAAACTCTCAATTGTGGATGGCGGGACAGCCAGTGTCATTCGCTCTTGGGCTTCTGAGAGAAGAATTTCCCATGGGTCTAGTCCAGCATATTTCAAAGGTGCCTTCTCCAACCATATTTCGCATCCTCCACATAGAGTAGCCATCTCACCTATCGACGAGGACAAACCGCCTGCCCCATTGTCTGTTATTGCATTGTAGAGGCCTGAGTCCCTTGCTTCAAGCAGAAGATCACTCATCTTCTTCTGCGTGATAGGATCGCCGATCTGGACGGCTTGGACCGGACTATCTTTGTGGAGTTCTTCTGATGAGAAAGTTGCACCATGGATCCCGTCTTTTCCAATCCTTCCTCCGACCATGACGATGAAATCTCCGGGGAAGACTCGTTTCTTCTCCGAGCCTTCACCTCCTATGAGTCTAGGCATCATTCCGATGGTGCCACAATAGACAAGGGGCTTACCACCTTTCTCCCCATATCTCTGGTCAAAAATCTCTCGCCCTATTACGAGAGGTATTCCGCTCTGATTTCCTCCATCAATCACACCCTTATGGACTCCTTCTCTGATTCGTCTAGGATGAAGCAAACGGGGAGGAATCTGTCCACTGTAGAACGGGCTTCCGAAACAGTAGGTGAAGATATTAAACATGAGTTTGGCGCCTTTGCCAGTTCCCAGAGGATCACGATTTACGCCCACAATTCCTGTTATGGCTCCACCGTACGGTTCCAATGCACTGGGACTGTTGTGAGTTTCAACTTTGGCTACAACGTTCAACTGATCATTAAAAGCTACAACACCCGCGTTGTCTTCAAAGACTGATACAAGCCAATCCACGCCATCTCGAACTTTTTCTGTGGTTCCTCTGATGTAGGTTTTGAAGAGACTGTCAATGAGTTTGGTTTCTCCAGATTCCTCATCTGTGTACAGGACTTTTGCACTGAATATCTTGTGTTTGCAGTGTTCGCTCCAGGTCTGGGCTAGCATTTCAAGTTCAACATCAGTGGGATTCTGAGGAAGCCCCCTTGTTGCTCTAAAAGTGATCACTGAGGGGCTGTTGAAATAATTCTTTATGGCCTTCATCTCATACAGATCGAGTGCCAGAACACCACTTCGACTTATTGTGAGGAGTTCTTCATCACTCACATTAAGATCATATTCCTTGACATGGATGTTGGAGTCCGATTTGAACGTGGGAAGAGCGATTCTGACTCCGTTGGACTTCACCTCTGCTGAACTCAGTATCGTGACAGTCTCTATGAGTTCGTTAGCCAATAGTTCTCTGCCAATCTTCTGAATCTCTTCTATTGATAATGTTCCAGTAATCATGTATTGCGTTGATGTAAAAACAAGCTCGTTATCCCGGAGTTTCCTGCCCAGTAGATCTTGCACTGCAATGCGAGTTGTTCGACCGACATTATCGGTGACCCCCAGTTTGTATCCCACTTCAACCAGCCAATCAAAGACACGATCGTTGTATGTCGCAACCGCTTGAGTGACAGGGTCGACCAGAAGGTTTGTAGTTATGGACAATACTTCATCTGGAGTTAGTTCAATATCTAATGTGTAAACATGGCTTGTCTGAACACCAAGAACATTCATTTTCAGAAAATCGCTTATTTGCCTCTTCCGAGTTTCCCCAAGAGCGTCTGGTGTCCCGGGTTTTGGGCAAACAACTATTCTTGTTACCATAAATGTTACCTACTAGGACTTAGTCTCAGTATCTCAACTTTGATTTAAATCGATGCTCAATGTAGGATGCTGCATGATATGTTTTTCCAGTCGTACTTGAACAGAATCGCGCGCGCTTCTCTGATTCCAGAGATTATGTGCGCCGACAGAATGATTGGAACAGTATGTGGAACCGGAGAAAAACAATCTACTGCCATGTTCTGTCGTGTTTGGCACTCTAGACTTTTATAGCCAATAGCCCAATGGGTCAGACAAGGCTCTTGAGGTGGACTGGCTTGACTGACCTGGTAAGAATAGGTGTTCTAAAGATCGGTTGCTTGGGAATTGGACTGGTAGCTGAATACATCATTGATGAACGAGCCAAGAGAGAAGACATAGAGGTCTTCGTGGTAGGAACAGGTTCCAAGATGAGCATAGGCCAATGTCTCAATGCTGCAACCGAGCTGGAGAAACAGAGACTCGATATAGTCTTGATCATAAGTCCAAATCCGGGAGGAGAAGGGCCTAGACCCGCCATAGAACGCATTGGCAAATCAGGAGTCCCAACTATTATTCTAACGAATGCTGCATCTCGAAAAGTCACTAAAGAATTCGAATCTGAGGGCTTTGGTTACCTGATACTTGAGGCAGATGCGATGATAGGTGCAAAACGTGAGTTCCTAGATGCAAACGAGGCAGCACTCTTCAACGGAGATGTCTTAAAGGTCCTCGCAATCACAGGAGCCATCAATGTTGTAGTTGATGCCTTGGACAAGGTCATCGAATCAGTCAAGAGAACGGAAAGTCCGGAACTGCCCAGAATATATGTCGATTTGGAGAGCGCTATGACGATGTCAGGCTTGAGGAACGATTACGCAAAATCTAAGGCAATGGCAGCCCATGAAATAGCTCGAAGAGTTGCTACATTTTCCTATGAGGGTTGTTTCGTAGAAAAAGATTGGACCAAATATGTTCCAATCGTTGCCTCATGCCATGAGATGATGCGAGCAGCTTCCAAGCTAGCAGATGAGGCGCGTGAGATAGAGAAAGGCGCCGATACAGTTTTTCGCCAACCTCATGCAAAAGATGGAACTCGACTAAAGAAATCGCAACTGATGGAAAAACCCACAGATTGAGAACCAGAATAGGAAAAGGACTCGTTTCAATATAGAGAACAGAAACTAAAACGCGCGTCTCTATACATACAAAGGCAACAGGTTCACAAACAGACCATACAAACATTCGCTGAAGTAGACTGGCAAGACCTATTCAGTATTGAAGCAGTCCTCTGAAACATCCAAAACGCCACTCTGAGCCCAGCTGGAGATTAAGGGCAGGTGGGTTCGGTACCGTTGGTCCATTAGGATGAAAGTACATTTGTCATCTCTGTGTCTTATTCCCCTTCCTATAGCTTGGTTCGCTGCCTTGAATGCGTCCATGACATACCATTTCTCACCCAAGCCCACTTCTTTCTTGTTATAGTAGCCTATCTGTGCTTTCACGATTGGATCGCCGTAGTCGGCGTATGGGACTCCGATCAAGACTACACCGCCGCCTTCTTCGAACGGGAAGTTTGAGCCTTCAGAGTTCCTTCCCCGGAAGACGCCGCATAGCACTGCTCCTTTGCCGTTCTCAACCTCTTTCTTGTAAGCTTCGACAACATTCCTGTTCTCCATTGCTTGAGCACCTTCAACGAACAATAGTTTGTTCCCTAGAAAGTGGCGATTTTCTTCTTTTTTTATCAATCCGACTCTGCTCCACGAGTCAAGCATGGCCAACATGAATCTTCTTTGTGGAAAGAAGATCAGGACTCCATGAGGAATCTTGCTGACTTGCCCCGAAAGTCTTTCCCCAATTCGTAGAGTCATCTCTTCCCCGCGCTGAGCGAAGCGGGTCGTGACACATGGATCAATAACGGTGTGCACGTTTTTAGGATCAGCAATTGGAGGGTATGTTCGCTTCTCAGCTTCTTTCAACCCTAAGATCTCGGCAAAAAGATCTATTGGTGACAGAGTCCCTGACATAATCAAAGCTCCACTTGCCCCGTCAACCACTGGTTTGACAGCCATGCTTGGGTCCAGACAATGATACTCAATAAGTCTTGGACCGTAAGGTGATCTACGATAAACCGCAATGTAGTCCTCTTTCGAGCTCGATTCCAGGAGGGAGAGGAAATGGGTTATTCCACTAAGAAAACTTACGGGAGCGTCACCTCGCTCTAGTTTCTGCTGTCTTATCTTGTCGACTTGTTCTGAGAGAGGACTCACGAAAGAGGAGAGCTTGTCAACTCCAAGGGCTTCCTTGAGGTCTTCATACAAGTCTGTCCCGGATTCGACGACAGCATTTTCTGAGACTTTTCTCTCCAGAAAAGCTTCTAAATCATCTATGACCCCAGAACTAGCGTCCACATCCTCCAGTTCCTTCTTGGCATTGATTAGAGACCTTTCTGAGAGAGTGTCACTCAGAACTTCTTGACCAACTTGGTCTGCGTTGTGAGCCTCATCGAAGACCAAAACCCTGTCGGAGAGATCTAGCTTGATCAAGGATCGTATGTGCTCATTGAAGACGTATTGATAGGGAGCCACAATTACTGAAGCGTCGCCAGCAGCCTTACGTGCAAGTGAATACGGGCAGATACTCTTTGACCTGCCAATTCTCTGAAGAGTCGCCATTGACAATATGTGAGGAAGTGCAGAAAGGTCTCCGACTTCCATTTTATACTTGCACTCTTCATTTTTTTGGAGGAGTTGACATACTTCTGAAGCCTCCATTGCACCTAGTCCTCTGCACTTCTCGTTCAGACAGAGGTGCTGCCGACTAGCAAGATTCACAGCATTGAACTTTTCTTCTGAAATCTTGTTTATGCGCTCAACCTCAAGTAGCACTTGTTGTGCCTGCTCGTGGGTTCTAGTCGTGTAGACTATTTTTTCTTTCATGGAAAGAATCGTGGAGATAGTGCACGCGGTCTTCCCGAACCCGTTGCAGGCCTCAGCAACTAAAGTGCCTCGGTTGCCAATGATATTCTTAACGTCCCTCATGAAATCTAGTTGCTGCGGATATGGATTGTAGGGGAAGAGAGGGAACTCACTCACTCTTGCTGTCCGTACATGGGCTGATGATGCATCTATCCTATTATGGTGGGAGAGAAACTTTCCGCAATTTCTGCAGAAATGACTACTCACGAGCTCTTCGATGGTGTAGATACTGCCGCACTTGGGACAAACGAAGACTTGATCCAAAGTTTTCAATAAACGATTGTCAATCAGACTGATTATTATTCCTTAGCTCGCGATGACCAAGCTTGTAAGCTCCAGAGGATATGAGACGTGCTTCGCTACACATGTTAAGCGAATATGATTAATAGTCTATTGTACTCGGGATAGTAATTGAAAACCATGGGAATCAGCGTAAATCAGCTGGCGTTAAGTCTTGTCAAAGAGATGATTCAACGCAAATCGGAACTAAGAATTCAAATCACAGAGTCACCTCAGGGGGCGACTGTCATTGACTTGGGAATTAACGTTCAAGGTGGATATCTCGCGGGGAAATATCTCACCGAAGTCTGCATGGGGGGTCTAGGAAGCACCTTCATTTCCATGGAAGAATTTGGAACACTTCATCTGCCTTCGATGTCCGTTTACACCGATCACCCTGCAATTTCACTTCTGGGTTCACAATTTGCGGGGTGGAAGATCAGAACCAAGGACTACTTCGCAATGTGTTCTGGGCCTGGGAGGGCTCTTGCACAGAAACCGAGACACATCTACAGCAGCATAGCCTATGAAGACAAATCTGACGTCTCGGTTCTCGTCCTAGAATCTGACTCCATGCCGACTTCAGAAGCACTCAGCCTGATGGCCGAGGAATGCAGCATAGGCCTCGACAGATTGTATGTGTTGGTCGCTCCAACATCAAGCCTTTCTGGCTCAACCCAGATCTCGGGAAGAATTCTGGAAACAGGCCTTCACAGACTAACCAATATTGGACTTGACCCTCGCAGAGTGATTTCCGGTTTGGGTGTGGCGCCAATAGCGCCAGTCCATCCCCAACACGCCACTGCAATGGGTCGCACAAACGATATGATTCTCTATGGAGGCGCCACTTTCTTCACTGTTGACGTTGAAGATGACTCTTCTCTAAGGAATCAGGTTGAACAGGCATCATCCACGGCTAGCAGAGACTATGGTAAGACGTTTGCTGAGATCTTCAGAAATGCTAACGAAGACTTCTACAAAATAGATCCGGCTCTGTTTGCACCAGGAGTAATTGTCATCAGTAACGTCAGGACGGGATCCACTTTTTCGTCAGGTTACATTAACAATGATCTTCTGAGACAATCAATCTCATAAGAGATGCAGTTCTCCAACCTTTTGGAGAAGTGAATCTTCCAGATTCTCAGAATGACTCCTGTCCGCGCTACTGTTACAGACAAGAAATCTACGTCTTGCAGCCAACTCAGCCAGCGCATGCTGTTACCTTCTGCTGGAAGACTTTCTGCAAGACGCCCTTGAATCCAACCTACTAGAGATAATCCTTGAACCATCGAACTATGTGTTTGAGACGTTCTTCTCTGTGCTGGGGTTTACCTTCTCTTGAGAGTTCGTGGTTTTCACCCGGGAAACGGACAAGTTCTGTTGGCACTCCATTGAATTTCAGAGCTGTGAAAAACTGCTCAGCCTGTTCGATGGGACAACGATAGTCCTCCTCGGAGTGTATGATCAGAGTTGGGGTCTTAGCGTTCCCGACGTAACGAATTGGTGATTTGGCCATGAAGGCTTCCTCATTCATCCAAGGAACAGTGTTTCCCATCTCCCATTTACCGAAAGTCCATCCGATATCGCTGCATCCAAACATACTAATCCAGTTACTGATGCTACGCATGCTAACAGCTGCTTTGAAACGATCTGTATGCGTCACTATCCAGTTTGTCATGTATCCACCGTAGCTGCCTCCCAATACTCCTAGCCTTTGAGAGTCTATGAAATCGTATTTACCAAGGACGTAGTCGACTGTTTCCATTAGGTCACAGTAGTCTTTTTCACCATAGTGGCCTGGAAGACCAGATTGGAAATCCTCCAAATACCCTCCGCTTCCGTAAGGATTAGCATATACTATGACCCATCCTTGAGCTGCAAGCACCTGGAATTCGTGCATTAGAGCGTAACCATATGCCATCCTTGGTCCACCGTGTATCTCAAGCAACATAGGGTACTTCTTCTTCCTCTTGAAATCAGGGGGCTTCATAATCCACCCTTCAACTTCGTGATTTGTTGATGCTTTGAAGGAGAATCTTTCATGCCCACAGACATGTAAACCCGCAGACCAAGAAGCATTGAAGTCGGTTACCTGTCTTTCCTTACCAGCATCCTTCAACCAGAGCTCTATTGGTTTAGAGGTATGCAGTGAAGTGTAGGCAATGGCTTGATCCGTAGAGAGACTCCAAGCTTCTACACAATGATCTGCATGACCAAGGATATTCTCCAATTTCTTGCTGGCTCTTTCCAATCTGTATAGTTCGGACACACCATTGTATACTGAAGAGAAGTACAGATAGTCAGCGTCCTCGGACCATTGTGGATTAGAGTCAGGAGTAGCAACTCTGACATCACAACTCAAAGTGTTACCGATATCCTGTTTGAAAGAATCAGTGAGTTTCTCTGATGTCCCTCCAGAAACGGGAACAACCCAAACATCCTTCTTCGTCGCCATACCATTCCTATAGTCATGTCCAACATAGGCTATCTCATCCCTCTTGGGGGACACCGAGATGTTGCTGATCAGCCTTGGTCCGTCAGTCAAGACCTCGGGCGCTTTCTCTTCAATTCCAACTGAGTAAATGTAATTCTCTCCAGTCACATCAGCATCTTGGCGTATATTGCTGAGAAAGGCAATCGTATGACCATCAATCCATTCAGCTGTTTCAACGTCAAACTCTCCTTCTGTTAGCTGTCTAGCCTTCGTTCCGTCCGTAGGGATAGTGAATAGATGACTCCTTTTTCCATCAAAGTAGCCTTTAGCGTTGTACCGGTATTGTAGACGCTTTATCACCTTGACGTCAGTCTTCTCTTCCACAGTGCCAATGAGTGAAGTGAACAATATTCGTCTGCTATTGGACGACCATTTTGGGTTTCGAACACCCCCATCCATTTTGGTTAGCTGTCTTGCTTCTCCTCCTGCAAGGTCTATAATGAAAAGCTGATTCTTTGGTTTCTGGTCTTTGTCCTGAGTGGATGACAGAAAGAGAAGCCTTGAGCCGTCAGGCGACCATCTCGGATAAGAATCCTTTCCACGTCCACTGGTGAACTGGGACGACTTCATCGTATCTGTATCTGCAAGCCAAATATCCTTCAGGTAATCATTGGATGAATAGTCAATTCTTGTATTAACAAAAGCAATCTGTTTTCCATCAGGTGAAATCTGTGGATCTGAAATCATTTTCAACTTCATCAAATCTTTAATATCCATCTTACGCTTGGCCATGAAGCAATCACTGCTATGCCAATGGCCAGAGAGCAACATAACATAGTAAGCTAACGATATGTTTGCTTTATGTTATGTTGCTTCTGCCTTTGGATCTAGCGCGTTAATTCTGTGTCATATTGATATTTATGGCTGTGTGCCATAGCTGACGGTTTGGACGCGTAGAGGTTGGTTCTCGCAAAAAAGATTGTATGTCGCTCAAGCCACTACAGCGGTCAAGTTTTCGCAGCGTTGAGCAATATACTGTGAAAAGACTCTGAACAGTATTGAGAGTCTTCGAGTTAGAAATGGGAATGCGGACTATTATATTTTATGAATTAAGCATGGTCCTTGAAGACTGGCCCTCATCCCATTCTCCTTCTCTTTCAGTTCTGTGGGACAGTCTGGACACAGCTTTGTCTGGGTCCGTTTAGCGCGTCCACAGTAGAAGCCTTTCACGCTGCAGAAATAGACGCGCCTACCAAGCCTCCTATCAATGGCGCTCCTGTCAATCTCGTTCTGAGTCATGTCTAGACCATCTCAACTATGAGTCTCACAGCTTCCATCGATGAAGCCGCCAGAAAACTGGATTGTAGGAATCGGGGAGCCGAATGGGAAAGAGATTCGAACTCGACCCCACAATTCCTGCGCGACAATGGGCTTGTCACGCCATAATAGACATTGTGCAGTCCAAGTATTTGAGTTAGCCACAACTAACGTGTGCCTAGCCCTTCTCGACTATGACCTAGGTTCCCGTGATCTAGTGCTCACTAACGAGTCTCCTCCCAGAAAGATATCGTAAGAATTCGAAGATCATGGCCCTCTTCCGTTAGGGCCTTTTTTATTCCTGAATATCCTAGCCTCCCAAGCGGTTCTTTTTTGTTGGAGAAGCGCGCGCTCATACTTGCCCTCTTCATACTAGCCATATTCTTCCTCGGAATAGGATTCTCTCAAATGCCATCGGGTGGGTCTAATGATACTTGGCCATTTCCTATGTGTTTGTGGGGGGCGTCATAGTCGTTGCCCAGTCATGTTGCCTCCCGTGAGTAGCGCGCTGAACATAAAGGAAGATTCTAGACTTACTATGAAGACGCTCCCTAGCTAGCGCTTCTCGCCAGCACCCTATTTTTATGATAGGTTGTACTTGTTCTGATCTTGGGGTGATGTAATGAGTGTTGGGAAGGTAATTGAACTGATTGGCAGCTCTAAAGTGAGCTTCGACGACGCAGCTAAAAATGCGTTGAAAGAGGCGGCTAAGACAGTCAGAGAAATCAAAGAGATCTGGGTCCAGAATTTCAGTGCCAAGGTGGAAGACGGAAAAATAGCTGAGTATCGCGCCAACGTGAAAATAACGTTCCTAGTTGAACCAAATCGGTCAAAGAAGTGATGGTGGAGCCAATCATTAGCTCGCGCAAATAAAGAGGGAGGCGTCATCGCTGTTACCCTAGCTTGTTGCCTCCCCTTTTTTCATCACCATTTAGCGCGTGGCTAATCGGTTGTAACATCTGTTACTTTTTCAGGCTTAATTCTCGACCATTCCAATCTTCTATACAAGGCGCGCACTTGGGGGGCGCACCATAGGCTTGGGAGGAGAGGGCATCGTCTTACCCTTTTTCCGATGCCTCTCTTCCAGTTCTACTGGGACAATAATCGCACAGAATCATCTGAGTCATAGCGCGCTCAGCACCCTGTAGGGCTTAATGTGATGAACAGACATCAAACAAATGTCAGACAAACCCAACAAGCAGAATAGCATCAATAA
>JBGOZA010000007.1:0-19850 GCA_041480025.1 Bathyarchaeia archaeon
AGGAGGGGTCTTATTGAGAGCCGTTTCACGTTCTTTAGATACTCGCCTTTCAATTGCATAACAAACCTTTCGTCTTCAAGTTCTAAGATTTGCAAGGCCCCCTTCAGCTCAGAATACTTGTCAACCACGCCCTTTGCGGCAGCTCTGCTTCTCTTGTATGATCTTGTGCCTATGACAGAACCAATTGTCTTAAGATCAAGAGGTCTACCTGAGACATAGAGGGCCGCTTCTGCTAGGACAAGGTCTCGTTTTGCTTCATCATTAGTTTCCTGTTGAACGATCTTCTCCATTGTTGATGATTCCTCTATCTGGAAGACTTACGTAGATTTCACCGAATTCTTCATCTTGCCAAAGTTGAATCCTGCCATTGCAGGCCAGAAAAAGGAGCAATATGAAAACTCGCACGGATTCTAGTCTACTAAGTCTATCATCCAGTTCGGAAAAAGCTATCTTTCCTTGGGGCGACAAATTGACAATCTTGTCGTACATTTCATCAATTCTCTTGTCTATATCAATCATGAAATCGTCGATTTCTTGAAGCATTGGAGGTGCGGGGTTAATCGGTGTAAGTTTAGGTTGCAGCTGTGTAATTGCCTCACTCCTTAAGGCTTCTTCCAAGGCTTTCAGCATGTTGTCGATTGTGGTTGCAGTATACTCATATCTGAATGGAAGTTGGATTGGCGGAGGCATAAACTCTATAGGTCTTTCTACGGGCGTTTTTGGCGCTTCCTGTAATTCCAGAACTAATTCTGATTTCATCCTGTAAATCGTGGCTGAAGATAGCAGAGCTATTCCTGAAGCAGTGAAATCAACAGAACCTCGCTTTCGCATCTCGCCAAGAAGAGAAGTTAGAAGATAGTTCAGGTTGACATCCCAGGGTCGAACTTTCTGAAGACGGATTAGGTCAAAAAGCACAGCCCAAGGAGGTTTCAGCCAAAAAGGCTTCTCCATAGGTTCAAGAACTCTTTGCTCAGCCAACGGTTGTTGTTGCCTCCGCAATCTTGGTGGAGATGACTCTCGAGACTCCGTCTTGAATGTAGACGCCAAACAACCTATCCGCCCTATCCATAACAACGTCTCTTAAAGTAATGACCACCAGTTGAGAATAAACCGCCTGTTCCTTCAGCGCATCGGCTAATCTCTCAGTATTGAAAGGATCTAGATGAGCATCTATTTCATCAAAGATGTAGAATGGTGCAGGAGAGAGATTCTGAATGGCAAATACGAAGGCTACTGCTGTAACGGACTTCTCTCCTCCACTGGCTCCAGCGATAAGGCGCATACCTTTTCCTGGGAACTGAACAAAAATGTCTACTCCTGCAGAAAATGGTTCGTCTGGGTTCTGGAGCCGCAGAATTCCAACCCCGCTTCCCGTTAGTCTTTCAAAGAATCTCGTAAAACTCTGATTAATGCTATTGAAAGCTTGCATGAATGCATTCTTTTTCTTCTGTTCGATCTCATCCATAAAATCAATGATTGCTTTCTTCTCAAGTTCAAGCTGGTTGCGACGAACAGAAAGCTGCTTGTACTTTTCTTGTTGTTCGATATATTGGGTAATGGCTAGTTGGTTGACAGAGCCCAGAGTCTCGAGTTCAAGTCCTATGATGTCCATGGTCTTTTCGGCTTCTTCGACCCCTTCGGCTGAAGCCTCAATCAATCCTTCATAACCTAGATTTCGAAGCTCTTCTCCAAGATGGTTTATTTCTGCTCTTCTCGTCTGAGCCTCAAGTTCCAAATGATGCACATCGCTGCTGAGAGGCTCATATAGCTGTTCTAACCTTCTCCGTTGCGTGTCTATTCGGTCAAGTTCAAGTTCAAATCCTCTTCTCCTGTCATTGACGGATTTGAGTGACAATGAAAGTTCTTCTTTTGACCTGTTCAATTCTGATAAACGTAAATCAAGTTCTTTGAGCGTCTCCTGGGCCACTGAAACTTCTTTTTCAAGACTAGAAAACTGATTGTCTATGCTTCTCATACCTGATTTTGAAGATTCATAATCTGGCTGGAATCTCGTCTGGAGAAGACTGTCTATGTTATCTATCTCAGTCTCTATTTTAGTAAAACGGATGTGTAATCCGCTTATTTCAGTATTGAGCTGTGTTTGGTCCACCTCATATTTACCCAGTTCTTCAGGTTTATTCTGTAACCTTAGATCTCTTCTCTCCCGAGCAACTTTGACGAGTTGTTCTCGCTCTACTTCTAGTTCATTTCTGAACTTGATTTGGTTTTGTTCCTCTCTATGTAGATCATTCTCGAGCTTTCTCACTCTCTCTTCCAATATCTTTGCGTTTTCTGTTATGTTGTCTATATTTCTCTGTACAGATCTGACGTCTCCATCAATAGAGGTAGTCAATTGTTCTCGTCTAGCTCGTTCTTCAGTGAGTTTTGTGAGTTCATTCTCAAGGTCATTCTGGTCCTGCTTTCGTCTTTCGACCAGTTTATCCAAGGCTAAGACACTTTGTGAAAGACCATTTATGATCTTTCTACCGGGCACAAGTGAGGAGAGTTCGATTGGCGTTCGATAGAAACCAGCTACGATGCCTCCCCTTGCTTCATAGAGGTCTCCCTTTATGTCTACAACCCGCCATCCCTCTCTTGAAGCTATGAACGCAGATTTTTCTGATGTAGACACTAGAGTATCTCCAAAAACAAAGCGGACGGCCGGTTCGAATTCTCGTCTGCATCGGACATAGTTGGAGGCAGTGCCTGCTATCCCCTCGATATCAGGAGGTTCCATATTGTCTGTTTCTTTCAAGTTGGCTAGAGGTATTATTTTCACAGGATTCAAACGCATTGTCTTTATGGCTTCAATGCATCGGAATGCTATGGTGGAGTCTTCCACAACTAATGCTCTTAGCCATCCCGTAGATGCTACATCCAAAGCACGTCGATATTTCGGCTCGATGGATATCAGGTTGTCAAGTCTACCATGTACTCCTAGTAGTGCTCCTTCTTGAACCATTTCTTCTATTCTCTGGAGACTGGCTTCTTCGCCTAGAAATCTCTCAGCCACATCTCTCTGTGCCTCAAACTCGACAACCGCTTCTCTTGCCAGCCTGACTGTGGCCTCCCCCTCGCCGATTTCGTCGGTCAGGTTGTTTCTTCTCTTAGATTTCTTTTCAAATGTCGCGTTAAGTTCTATCGAGTCCTTTCTTCCTTCATCGCCTAGAACAAAAAGCTCCTTAAGGTGATCCTGGAGGCTTGCCAGAGTCTCCTCATAGCTCGAGGTCTTGTCATAGAGTGACTTTAGGTTTTCTGATGTCAGTCTTTGACCAGTCTCACTTGACCTAATATTGTTTTCAAGCCTGTTTATTGTTCTGTTGAGCCTGGCCAGATTATCTTCAAGTTCTCCCAATCTTCTAGTCTGAGAGCCGAAGTTCTGCTTCATCTCTAACAGCTTGGATGATACTCTTTCATAGATGGAAGATTTGCCGCCAAGAAGTCTCTTTAATTCATCTCTTTCGCTTCTAAGTTTCGGAAGCGTCTCTCTTGATTCAGTAATCTTCTTTTCGAGGTTGCTGAGTTGTTCAACTCTTTCCTTCCTCATCTCAACTAGTCTTCTCAGGTTGGAGGATCCTGATTCAATTTCCATACGGCATGCTGCCATTCTGGCCATGATGTCGCCGATTGTTCTTTGGACCTCAACAAGACGGACGTTACCTTTGTCAGCAATTTCCTCATCGAATTCTCTTCTTCTTCTCTCAATCTCATCATGCGCAAGTATGAGCTCTTCACGTTGCCTTCTTGCGCCTTCGGCTTCCTGAGATTTGATACTTAGATTCTCATCAAGACGTTTTTCCTCGCCCTTCTGGAGAAGTACTTTATGTGAGATCTGGATCGCTCTGAGTTTTCTTAACTCCAACTGTATGAAATTATGGCGTAGAGCATCATTTCTTTCTTCTTCAAGTCTCTCAAGCCTTGCTTGAACATCCCCAAGTCGCGCTTCAGCAACTCTTAAGTTGGTTTCTGCCTGTTGGAGCTGCATGCGGGCATCATTTTTCTTAGCATCATATTCGGCTATCCCAACAAGTTCCTCAACAGCCTTCCTCCGCTCTTCAGGCGTCATATCCGCCAAACGAGTTATGGTCCCTTGAACAATCATGTTGTAACCGTTTGATGATAGTCCTCCCATGCTCAGCATGTCTACAAGCTGGCTTCTGGCTGCTTGTTTTCCGTTTAGAAAATAGTCGCTTTCTCCTTCTTTGTTAACTCTTCTGGCAATTGTCACTGTTTCCGTATCAACAGGTATTCGGCGATCGGTGTTGTCTAGTTGAACTGAAACGTATGCTGTCTTATTTGATTCTGTTGAAGAGCTGCCATCATAGATGACTTCAGACATCTTGTCTGCACGAAGAGAACGAGCGCTTAGATCCCCCAAAGTAAATCGTACGGCATCGAAAATATTGCTCTTTCCACTACCATTAGGTCCGGTAACCACTATGAGGCCTTTGTCCAAAGGAATAGATGCTTTTCTATCACCAAACGATTTGAAGCCCCTCATTTCTATACGTTTGATAAAGACCAATCTACTGCCCCCTACAGGCCTCCATTGGAGTTGGACGTGAAGAAAAAACCGGAAACATCGTCGTGATTGAAGATACTTATGGCATATACTTATATGTTCTTTGACGCGTTCTAGCTCTTCGCACAGAACAATCAACAGCGTTTTAAACCTAGATTCATAGTGTGGCATCTACCCGTCAGATGATCTGGCGCGCGCGATCTGGCCTAGACTGATCAACAAAGGTTGTTGATAAATTTGAAAAGAGTTGAAAAGACGAAAGAAATACTGCGTTCTGAAAACATCGGGTGTTTTTTGACAACAGATGTGAAGAATATTTACTATCTTACTGGATTCCTAGATATACCTGGCGCAACACTGAATATGCTGATCCGGCCCGAAGGAGAGCCATTGCTTTTGGTCACACCCTTGAGCTTGGAAGCCGCCATCTCTGGTGCCAGAGACTGCGTTGTTGAGGGAATCAAAGTTGAAGAATCAGTGAATGAGCGAGTAATCAAGGAAATCAAGAACATTTCGCCAAAGCGAATTGGTTACGATTCGCTTCAGCTCCAGACATATCTAGATTTAACCAAACGTATAGGAGCCGAATTCTGTGATAAGGGAGACGTTATTTCAAGGCAGCGTCGGATTAAGGATGACGAAGAGATCAATCTAATACAGCGTGCTTGTGAAATCGCAGATATTGGTATGGAAGCGGCAGTTGAAGCTATTCACCCAGGGGCAAAGGAATACGAAATCGCTTCACAGGCGGAATACGAAATGCGGAAGAATGGTTCTATGGGAACTGCGTTTGAAACCTTGGTGGCATCTGGTCCAAGATCTGCTTACCCTCACGGCGTTTCGAGTGAACGAAAGATATTGGATAGCGATATAGTCACAGTTGACCTAGGAGCAGTCTGGAAAGGCTATTGCAGCGATATCACACGTACGGTCATTGCTGGAAAACCACTAGAAAGAGATCTGCGGACCATACAGAGAGTAATGAGAGCTCATGATAAGGCCTTAGAACAAATGCGTTCAGGGGTTGAAGCTACTATGATTGACGGTCTTGTTAGAAAGACCTTGGGTGCTCGCTTGAAGCCTTATTTTATTCATGGTTTAGGACATGGTGTTGGCCTAGCCATACATGAAGCCCCGACTATTTCCCAGACAACCAAAGACGTTCTTGAAACAGGAAACGTGGTTACTGATGAACCAGGGGTCTACTTTCACGGTTATGGCGGGGTCAGAATAGAGGATACCGTACTTATATTAAGAGAAGGATGCAAAAAGCTGACCTGCGCCCCTTATCCATGATTTTCTCGAGAAATCTTGAACAACCATAGTGTACGCAGAAAGTTTGCTTCATGAGGTGACTCAGCTCAATAGTCATTCGGCGTGAGCTTGGGTTTGGGAATGATGAACATTCCTCTTTCGCTGCAAGAAGCCCCATATTGAGATCATGCCCCAAAACGTCTTTCTCTCTTCTGGAAGGTACGGATAGCTCTCAATAGATCGATTTGCCTAAAATCTGGCCAGTAGACGTCCATAAAGCACAGTTCACTATATGCTGTCTGCCAGAGAAGAAAGCCACTCAATCTTTCTTCTCCTGAAGTACGTATGACTAGATCCGGCTCAGATTTGGGGAGATGAGCAGTATAGAGGTGGTCTTCAACTATCTTTTCGTCTATATCATCTGATTCTAGCTTTCCTTCTTTGACTTCCTCAGCAATTCTCTTCATGGCATCAATTATCTCTGCCCTTCCCCCATAGGCTACTGCTATATTCAGATAGTGATTGTCATAATCTTTAGTTGCTTCTTCCACATCCTTGATAAGCTCCTGAGTCTCAGGTGGAAGAGAGTTTAGTCTTCCAATTGCGCGTACTCTGACTCGTCTATTGTGGATGTCCCTATCTTTGACAATTCTTCTCAACCGTTCATTGAAGAGTCGCAGAATGTCTTCAACCTCTTGTTCTTCCCTGCGCTTCATGTTCTCTGTTGAAAAAGCGTAGATTGTAATTGTGCGAACGCCTAAGTTCAGGCACCATCTAAGTAGTTCTTCTATCTTATCAGCGCCGCTCTCATGACCTTGGGAATGAGGTGCAGAACGTCTATCTGCCCAGCGTCTATTGCCATCAACTATGACTGCGATATGTCCTGGCTTCTCTTCATCTTTGATTTGACTCCAAAGCATCCTTTCATAGATCTTGTATGAGATACTATTGTATGCAAGTTTTCTCGCAAAGAAATTTAAGTATCCCTTTATCCTCAAACGCGCGCCCCTTCAAGAGACTCTGAACAGTGGCAATTCCTCTTCCTCGGTACCGCTTCTATGCTCCTTAGCAGGATTCCTAGAATCTGTTCCGAAGACTTCTTTGCTTCTGAAGTTATCTGCTCTGTAGAAAGATGAGCACCATTTCCTGTTTCCATATGAGTTACGTAGCATAAAGATCCATAGCATATCCCCAGTTCATGTGCAAGAATCGCTTCTGGCAATCCTGTCATTCCCACAACATCACAGCCCCAGCTTCTAAACATCTGAGTCTCAGCTGTGGATTGGTAGCGGGGGCCTTCAGTACATAGATAGGTCCCTTTCTCATGGACGGTAGAACGCTCACGTATGGCGTTCTCATATATGATTCTTCTAAGCTCTGGGCAATATACGTTGGAATCGACATGTGTGACTGGTGCCTCATCATAGAATGTTGAAGATCGCAGATGAGTGAAATCAATAAAGTCTGACGGTAGAACCATTTCTCCTGGTTTAATCTCAGAGTTTAGGGAACCAACAGCATTTGTGGCTAAGATTCTTTCTACTCCTAGCAGATGAAGCGACCATATGTTTGCTCTGTAATTGATTTGGTGTGGTGGAAGAGTGTGTTTTTCACCATGACGGGGCATGAAAACAATATCTTTTGATCCGACCGTTGCCAGTCTTAGGACTGGAGATGGACCATACGGGGTGCCTATTCTAGTTGACGTTCCTTCGGTAAATCTCTCTTCTAGAATTGTTCCTCCAATTACAGCTATTCTAGTTTTCGTTTCCAGCAACCTCCGTCTTCTTGAAATATCTTTCGAATCTCTTGCCCACTCTTAATGTTATCAAGATGGTTGCCAGTGTTGAAGCTATACCCAAGCCTGTTACTAACAGGAGTTTCTCAATCAACTGCATTGGAGCAGATGTGGGAATTATGAGAATTTCTGAAGCCGTCAGTGCTACTTCTCGGAGCCAGAGAGTCGCCACGACTCCAACTGAGCTCCACCAGATTCTGATATCCCGTTTGAAATAGAGGTAAACCGTCGTGCCTGCCAATGCGATTATTGCTGCGATAGCGATGAGACTTACAGAGTATTCTATCGCTTTGCCGACGGTGAATGGCAGAACTGCCAGCCAACCGGTCGGGGCCCCAAGTTCTTCGTAGAGACCGGTATACGTCTGATAGACTGAGAGGCCAATGATTATGCCTGCTGTGGCAGCTGTGAATAACCTCACCAAATTCGGAGGGCTTGGAAAAACAAGCTCGCCGGCTCTCTTATCTAGGTTAAAACCTTTTACTACCAACAAGACTCCGGCCAGGAGAAGGAATACCTCTCCCGCCTGTTGGGCTAGGTTTCCAATTACAAGGAGCGCTGATATGACAAGTACGATTCCTGGAACGCCAAGAATCCATCGCGAATAGCTTGGGGTATTGGCTATCATTCGTGCGTACCTGTAGAAAACTGCCCAACTTTCTTCAATCGACTCACTGTGTTTTACGACTATTCTACGAATTGATAGGATGGGTATGATTGATTGAACTACTGGAATTACTTCTTGGTCGCTAAACCCGTCCGTTACGAGTACAGCATTTCCGGCAGGGAATCTGTCTAGAATACTGACAAGTTCTTCCCTGAGCTTTCTATCTGCGCTAATCCCACCAGCTTGTGTCCCGGCCACAGTGGCCACAACATATTCCTCGCTAGTATCTCCACTGACTAACGAGTCCAGCAATTTGACTGCCCCAAAGATTGCGTTAGCATCGCTCTCCTCAGGATCTTCGGTAGCTAGTTGGCTGGCAGCTGACAGATTCTCACTTCGCCCTATAATTGGCGTCGCTATGCCTGTCTTGATTCCGATGTCATCGTCTCGGTCTACACACAGAATAAGAATCCTAGATACTGCCTTAGCCATCAGCTGTCCTCTGGGCCCTGATAGATAAGGTTCTTCCAATTTATAGGCTTCTCAAACTGACAGTCTATATCAGTCCTTTACTTCTGAGGATCTTAAATTCATCGAGAGTAATCTTCCGTTTTTCTTTGAACTTTCTTATGGCTTCCTCGGCGCCCATCGTCATAGCGGATTCGATTCGGCTTTTCTCCTCATTCTCCTGTTCTTGTCGAATTTGCAGCCTCATTGCCTTAGCATTGGCGACTGCTTCAGAATAGCATTTATGTGCTTCATCCGCTTGGCTTCTTAAGTTGCTGAATTTCTGGTGTGCCTCATCTGCTTCAGGCTTTAGTGCCTCTGCTTCTTTGATTTTCTCCAGCATTTTCTCATGCAGTTCTTGACTATGTTTTGCTAGCTCAACTACTTGTTCGTGCAGATTATTCGCTGCTATTCGTATTGCACTAAAACTTGCACGAAGCAAGAGGTGTTTATCCTCTATGACCTCATTCTCTTTGCAGGCGAGCATCTGCTCCTCAAGTGCTTTGATTCGACCTATCAACTCTCTTTCTTGTGTCGGGGTTAAGCTATTAGTTTGGATTTGCCAGTCAAGTTCTTCGATTTTCTTTGCTATGAACCGCATATTTCCTGTCTGAAGGGGCAGGTCATCCATTTTCTTCCTAAGAGTCTCAAGCTCCTGTCTCTTCGGGGCGACTTCTGTGTTGAGCCTTGTTCTTTCTTCTTTTAGCTTCTTTATCTTATCATTGAGTTCGTCCCTTTGGCATTTCACGTCTCTGACTTCTTCCCATATTTTTCTGCTTCTCGCGTTGAGAGCATCTCGTTTTTGGGCCCATGTTGTGGCCTCTTCTCCAGAAGCTTGGTACTTAATTCTCAAATCAGTGATTTGGCCCTCAAGTTCCTGAAGTATGTTCATCTGTTCTTCTCTAGTTTTGGTTGCCATAGCGGGTCAGTGGATTAGCGCATAGAAACTAGTTCCACTTATTTTTCGTTTTCGCCCCGGACTAGTCCGAAGTTACCCGTGTTTCACCTGTCTTGGATATTGATGATAATACTGGAGAATCCTGTGACGACCTGCATGTTTACTCCGCTTAGAACTGCTGTTGACAAAGCCTGAAGTCATAGACTATGTCTGTTCCTCTCCTCCAGCAAGAATTCGGGTCAACATGGAATGAATATTGATCAATCCTTCCTGTTTCGTAGATGAGACAGGTATGAGGTGGAAGGAGAGACCGAGATTCGAGACAAGTTGTGAGATGCCTCTAGCGATTAGTCGTCTAGTCTCGGAGTCTTCTTCATCCAAAGCTTCCATCAGTTTAGAAGGACGACTACTCCATTCAACTGTTTTCTTTGAAACCCTTTTTGGAACTAAGTCTGACTTTGAAAGCACATAAAGTTGAGGAACTAAGAAACGCGTGTATACCGCAGTTGCCAAGAACATGTTTGAGACATAGTTTAGAGGATTCGAAGAGAACGTGGCATCGAAGAGGTAGAGGAGTGCCTTGGGGTCATCGGACAATTCTCTGACGATATATGGCCCGCTGGCTCTGAAGGCAAAAAGTTCCATCTGCCCAGGCGTGTCGACTATAACGTAATCAGCGTTCAGTTCTTCGATTTCACGTCGTATAGAATTGATTTCTGTGGCGATGAGGTCCGCAGCCATAACCACCGCTCCGTTGGGTCCCAAGTCGTATTTCTCCATGACTTCTTCAACTCGAACATAGTCGCGTATGTCAACGTCTGGCGTGTACGGAAGACGGAATGCCCCCGGATCCAGATTTACTCTTACCACATTTTGTTTCCTGAGATGGAGCCAATCAGAGAAAGCTGCTGTAAGAAGAGATTTCCCACAACCAGCCGTACCAACCACAAAGATGAGATACATTATGCTTGTCTTTTGGGTATCTGAAGCACTTAAATGCTAATGACGTTTTCTTGAGGTGTTGAAAATCAGACGCCTAGTGGAGGAAGCAGTTGTTTCTGAAGCAAAGCCTGTTCATGACCGCTTATTGGTCCCAAAGAACCAGGAAGAAGTTCTAGGTAGCATATGGTGAAGTGCAAGAGTGTGAAGACAGACTTTAATCCGAGAAGTCACTCAGTTAAGTTGCCGCTATGATGACCAGGCTAGTAGCTGACTCATAGAATGATGTTGAATTTGGGTTCTAAGCGGCCTTGCTATCCTCTTTTCAGAAGATCACTCTGTGTATGAGAACACTAGTTTTTCCTATTCCTTTTTTGAGAACCACCAGTCAAGATAGTCTTTTCTTAGTTTCTTTCGCTTCTCTTCATCACTCTCGACCCTGTCCTTGGACTTATCACGCATGTCCTGTAATTCTTCGTATGTTACCGATAGACCACAGCTCTTGCAGATATACCTCTTCAAAGAAGAATCGTAACGCATTTCGCCACCGCACTCAGGGCAATAAGGCATTTTTTCAATCTCCTTGACAATCCGAATTAGCAGGCTGATGTTTGGTACGCAAATACAAATACCTTTGCCAATATTAGATTTTGGACAACCAGTTCTCTATCCAGTAAGTGTGATACGATCTCAACAAATGCACTCAGAATGCTCCAAAGTACTCGGGCAAACCTGGCGCGCGCTAAGCCAAACCCCCACGCCCAAGCATCAAGCTGGCAAAAACTCTTCCTTAACACCCTCTTTTGTCACGAGCAGAAGATCAATTCCATTTCCACTAGTGGCATCTCTGGCAATAGCCGATTTCATTGCTCGCAATACCAGATCTCTACATTCAACTAAAGAGAGACTCTCCTTATACGTGGCTTCTAGTACGCCAACAGCGATCTCTGCACCCGTACCAATAGCCGCGTATTTGTCGGGTAATACTGAGCCGAAAGGGTCAAGCGTGTAAACATTCGGACCCTCATCATCAACTCCTCCAACAATAGTTTGAGTGATGTAGGGGTAATAACGTCTCTGAAATAGAATTGTTGAGAGAAGTTTCGCAGCTGATTTGACTGAAATACTTCTTCCATTCTCAAGCTGGTAGAGCTTTGTGTATGCAGCAATTTCTCGCATGAGAATCTGCATATCTCCCATCAGTCCAGCACATGCAGCTACGACGTTATCTGTGAGCTTGAAGACTTTCTTTCCACTCTTGCTGACCACAAGGTATCCTAGAGTGACTCTTTTCTCAGAGGCGATTACCACTCCTTCTTTGCAGGCAGCGCCAATGGTTGTTGCACCTGGGAAATATGCTTCGCCCATAGCCATCACTTCTACAAGTTGAATCACGATAGCTCTCTTTTAAGTAGTTTTCCCAGTCATCTCTATCAGTCCCTTGAATCCTCTTAAGGACAGGATCAGTAGTGTCTTCCTGAAGTTCATGACGCTGCGTGATGTTCTAAATAGAATCAGATGGGATCCCCGGAGTGACAGCAGTGTTTACCAAATAACATACATACATCGAGGTGACGTTGGGGACAAACGAACAATACTCTTTTCTGATATCCAAGAGATTCATTCATCTTGGTTCTTGTATGAAAGTTCTGACTCTGGTGAGATTGTGATACCTCTCCATCGCGTAATCGAAGTCAGGAATCAGAAGTCGGGGGAGATCATATGGAGGAAGCGTGGAAAATAGAGCTGAGGCTTGTATCCGTCAGGCATGGTGATTTATTATCCGCGAGCGACTGCCATTCTTTCTGTCCGCATTGCCAACATTGGCGCTCTGATATGGTTCTCAGATTAACTCGTCGTCTCTGAACCTGCGGAGAAGCTTTCCTTTCACTTTTACGTCTATCTTTTCAGAGTTTTCAGGAGCCGTTTCCTCTCCTGTCTTTCTGCGTATCGTGAGGCCGCATTGCCCTCCGCCGACCAGTCTTCTCTGAAGACAAATAGCATAGTTGCAGCTGGGTCCAGAGCAGTCATCGTCTGCCCATCTGCAATAGACTCTTCGTCCCATATATTGGAGAGCTTTTTGCCCGCATTTGAAGGCTTCACAGCCTGGAAAACAGCGTTTAGGTTCATCCACCAAAACGACTACAACTTCCTGAATGTTGGTTCAACTGTTTAGTTAGGCGAATGCTCACCGTCAAAGTTGATGTTTCCAGTCTTGGAATTTCCGAAATTTAAGGTTTATTCACCTGACACCCTTTTTTGATACTAGGTCGATCGGGGGTCCCATAACGTTCTGAAGACGATAGAATCACATTTGCTAGCACCGTAAGAGGTTATGTCTCAACTATTGGAAAGATCTCATTCATCACGTATCGAATGTAGTCGTCACGGTCTATAGAATTGAATACGGTTACTATTGCGTTTCGTGTGATTCCTACTACGCTCTCATATTTCGACGCTGTCACAACCACATACCAAATAGTTCCGTGTTTCAGATAATCGTTGTACAAGGCTGTGTTCAGCAATCCAGAACCATAAAGTGAGAGCTTGTTAATGTTGGGGATATCTATATTATCGAAGAAGATTACCTTCGTATCGTCCGGGTTTTTCTCATGGAAGTCTCTTAGAACATCCGCCGAGATTCTTGCCTCAGTGATGTATCCCGGGGTAATGAATAGAGCCTCGCTGAGACGGTTTGCGATGTTGTTTGCGATAAGCTTTCTGTCAATAACCAGAAGTAAGGTTCGCTCTTTTTCCTGTACAAAAACAAATGGGATCTCCAAAGTCCTGGGTGTAGGTCTTCGTTCACCGTGGTGATAAATATACGCGATCTGATCTTGCAGATAATTCCCGTGAAGCATGTTTGCTCGGATGACTAGATCTCGGATTTCGGTGACCAATGTTATCTGAGTATCGTATTCAGTGAACTCATCCTCTTTTCTAAAATCCTTCAATTTCGCAGCAATTGTCCCGATTTCGAGTCTCTCCATAAGTCGGAAGATCTTTCCTGCTGTGACCAATGATGCTTTCTCCCCTAATCCAACGATACTAAACATACATCTTAATTATTCGATTAAGCATTTCTCTGGAAGGTTAGTCTAGCATTGCTGATTCGGGAGATAATACTTGAGAATTTCATGTCCTATGAATACGCTAGAATACCCCTAAAACCGGGCCTAAATGTGGTCTGTGGTCCAAACGGTGCCGGAAAATCCTCTATTCTTCTAGCTATTTCGGTAGCTCTCGGTCAATCCTACACTGAGCGCTCCCGGAAACTGAGTGATCTCATACGTTGGGGGAAAGATAGTGCTAGGGTAACCTTAGTCTTCGATAATACGCCTTCAAGAGGTCGACGTCCTGTTTCTCGGTTTGACGTCGACTATTTTCGGATATCGCGATACATCCGCCGAGATGGAGACTATTGGTTCGAAGCGAATTTTGAATCTGTTAACAAGAATGAGATTTCTGATATTTTTAGAGGTTTCGGGCTCAATCCAGATAACATGCTCATCATCATGCATCAGAACATGATGGAGGAGTTTGGAATGACTTCTTCACAGCAGAAACTGCGAATGGTTGAAGATGCGGTGGGATTAGGCCGTTATCGCAGCAACATAATGGAGGCTCATGAGAAACTTGAGCAGGTTCTGAGTGAGGAGGAATCTGTGAAAAGCCTACTTGGTAATGCAGAGCAGACATTGGACTATTGGAAGAGAGAATATGAGAAATATCAACAGCGCCAGAAGCTTCTCGAGGAAAAAGAGTACTTAGAGAGGGAGCTTATTTGGGCTCGAATCTTGAAGCAGGAGAGTGTTTTGAAGAGTTGGGAGGTCCGCATCAAACGTAGCGAAGCTGAATTGGCGGACGTTCTTTCTGATATGAAAGAAACTGAGAAAGATGCCGTCACAGCTGAAGCATCTCTCAAAGAGCTTCATCGATACTACCTCGAATCTTTCTATACTCTTCTCAATAATGAGAAAGAACTAACACGCTACGAAATCACCGCAGAGGTTCTGGAAAGAAGTCAGCAACGATTGAGTAATCTGGAATCAACAGTTCTACCTGGGTCCGACGTGAACCTCTCAAGACGACAGAAATACATTGACGACATGAAGAAAGAAATGGTCTTCTCAATAGATATGGCAAGAGAGCAAAAAGCAAAGACTGCTAAGAATAGGTCTGAACTGACTAAACTTGAAGACAGGATTGAATACACAACTCAGCTATATCTGGAAAAGAAGATCCGGATGGGTATCTTAGAGTTCAGACAGAGGACAGTGAAAGAGGCATTAACGGAACTTTCGAGGGAGCTCAGTTCAGCTCGCAAAGTTCTCGACGATCTCAAACCACTTACTGAAAAAGCGGGTTCTAGGATAGAGGCTTCTCGTTCGATTCAAGACGTCTCGGAAGAATTGAAGATTCTCGGCGTCCGTCTTGCAGGTCTAGGAGAAATCTCTCAAGAAGTAGAGAAAATGTACTTCCATTATCTGAGCATTATTGATGAACTCAAGACCAAAGCTAGTCTTGTTGACGAGAATCTCAAGAAGACAATGGAAGAAATCGAAGAGCGTCGAAGAAAATGGCGAGAATCCCTGGAATCTCTACTCGGCAGAGTGAGTCAAACCTACGGAGACTTCTTGGCCAAGATTGAAGCAACAGGAAGAGTAAGACTCGTTAATACTGACGACATGGAGGAAGTTGGCCTAGAGCTCCTAGTGGGGTTCAGAGGAGCAGAACCTCAAGTACTGGACGCATTCACTCAGAGTGGCGGAGAACGAAGTGTAGCTACTATGCTTTTCCTTATTGCGCTACAGCAGTATCTGAGGTCTCCTTTCAGAGCTGTGGATGAGTTTGACGTACACATGGACCCAAGAAACCGCGAGGTCATATCAGAAATGCTCTTGGATATTATGTCCGAGATTCAAGACACACAGTATGTTACAATAACTCCGGGTCAAATAACTGCGGTAAAAGGAACTGTTCACGTTATCACAGTTCAAAGCGTGTCAGGGCGGTCAGAGGTTATGGTTGTGGGTTGAGTCGAAGAAATAGTGAGGAAAGGGAAAGGCTCCTTAGGATAATAGGTCTATGTGCAAGTGTGGAGAATCGCGGATCTGATCCGTTCGAAGTTGAGGTCCAAGATATATTGGGCACTCTTCGGAAATACCTCCCCAATTGGAGAGCACTCGATGACCTTGTCCTTGACTCTGAAACACTGAGACAGATAGCCGGAATTGTCCGATTGCAGGGCGACTGGATTAAGCGCCGATCAACCTCTCTTTTCATAGATCCTCTTCTGATTGAGGTCAAACTTGGAGTCATGAATTCTCAACGGTTGCTTGACGTTTTTCAGAGGTCATGGCATCCTACTGTCGAGATGGAAATGCTTTCAGACGCAAAAGTTGAACAAGCTATCGATTACTGGAATCAACTGTCTTCTCGGGACGAACGGCTCCTAAGTTTGCCTGAAGCTCAAGGTGAAGTAGGTTCACTTACCCCTGAAGAATTGGCGAAACGAAACATATTGTCTGAAGCGTCATTTAGAGGAGTGTTGGAGAGCCTATGGAACGAGCTGAAAGAGATGTTTCAGAAAGAGGGGAAGGTGAAGTATTGGGACTTCATTGGACAGAAAACGTATGAGAGCACCGTGAGACGAGCCTATCTCGTCAGTTTTCTGATAACCTATGGTTACGCTACAATGCGGATTAATCCCCTAGAGGAAGAGGTGTTCCTTATTCCCAATGCTGAGATTGTTGAACCAACCTTTGGAAAGCAAGCTCTGACAATACCTATTGCAGTAGACAGGAATGCCTGGAAAGAAAGGGCGAATGAGCAATGACAGAAGATTCAGCATCAATAGATCGTCGACTCAAACGCGCATCTAAGCTTCTCTTCTACAAACGCCATCGTCAGCCAGGGGTGAAAGGATGGGAGCTAAGAAGGGCTTTAGGAGGAGATTATGCCAGAACGATTGAGCTTCTTAATCAACGCCTTGAAGGGCTGGACCTGCAAGTCAGTGTTGTCAACGATTCTGACAGTACAACGGTGGAGAAAGAGGGTGACCTAGATAAAGCACGTTTCTATATTACTCTCAAAAGCTCAGTTCCCACATCCGACATGGTCATGTCTGGATGGCGAGTTGATGACGTAGCAGCTCTAGTAGTAGCTGTGGCTTTCATAATCTCCAGGGGAGGTCGGCTGGCTAGGCGCGAAGTCGAGCTTCTCCTTAGAGAAAAGTTTGCGGGCTGGAGAGTTGAACATAATCTTAACAGATTCATACGACAAGGCTACTTGTTCCAAGATGAGCAAGGCATACTTTTTATTGGATGGCGGTCAAGAGCAGAGATAGATCAGAATCTATTGATAAAACTCATCTTGGGAGAACCCATGAATCAGGAAAGAAACCCAGAATCTAAGGCCTCATGATTCACCAATTTAAGATACTCATGCCTAAAGTATTACCCAGAACACATATAGGCGTAATACCCTCCGAAGGCGCACAGCAGTTGTTTTAGCATCTTACATTGTAATTTCAATATGTGACACAGATTGTTTTAACAAAATTTGTAACTAATGTCTATATCGTTTCTAGGGGAGTGTTCTACCGCCACGGGCTAGTGGTAGAACGAAAAGAGGAGGTAAACCAATTGTCGAATGCTATGAAATCTTGGGAGAGAGATACAGGCAGATCATCAATATCGAGATTGACAGATGGCGTCAAGAAACAAGCACCCCTAAGGGAAAGAATCTCCTATACAGTCTACAAACTGAAGACTCAGAACTCAAGACTACAGCAGGCAGAGCATCGCATGACTGACCACTACAACGAGCTCTTCAGAAAGTGTACCAACGCTGTCATGGCAAAAGATTCAGTAAGAGCATCTATGTACGCTAACGAATGCGCTGAAGTCAAGAAGATGAGCCAGACCATAGTCAGAAGTATGTTTGCAATAGAACAGGTAATGCTTCGACTAGAAACAATCGAGGAATTCGGAGACGTTGTGGTAACAATGAATCCAGTTGCAGGTGTAATCAATAATCTCAGAGGAAGTCTCGCAGGAATAGTGCCAGAAGTATCATATACACTCGGTGAAATCGGCGACCAAATGAACAATATGGTTGTTGAATCTGGTGGAGCAACTGCAATAACAATGAATACACTATCAGCAGGTGAAGAGGCCGATCGGATTCTATCGGACGCAAACACAGTCGCAGAACAGAGGATGAAAGAGAAATTCCCAACATTGCCATCCGCAGTATCGCAATCTATGGAAGGCACATCATAGATCGTATCATGGCCCAGAGATGGGCCATTCCCCCCCAAATTGGAATAAAGAAAAAAGGTGACAAGATTGTCTCAAGAGAACGTAAAGGGAAAATATTATCTAGGAAGGAAAGTGGTAGACAACTACGGTGGAAGTATAGGCAAAGTAGTGGGTTACTACTCAAAAGCCAAGAACTCCTCTCTGATTGTTGGATTGGAACTTACAAACGGCATTTTCAAAGCCATTCAGAGTTCACAGCTTATTGATGAAGCAAATGTTTTTGTTCTTGACGAGAATTGGAAGACAAAAGCAGACGAGCTAACGCAAAATCTAATACTGAACAATAGGAAAGTCTCAGCCTTAGATAAGCTCCATAATTCGGGTGAAATATCCTCAGAAGCATGCGAGAATCTCAGGAAAGACTACGACGAAGCCATATATGACATCAAAGAACGCCGTACCGCTTTTCTCGAAAGTCTTAATGACAGATCGAAGATACTGGAATCCAAATTGAAGGAAATTGAGAACTACTTCGTCAATATTAAAGTGGCGCATGAACTTGGGGAAATGGATGATGAAGCCTACAGAATATCAAGAGATGCGCTTCACGATCTTTTAAACCGTCTACAGGCTGAGCTAAGAGACGTAATAGGAGCGAGGGAGACTCTAGAGTTACCACAGAAACAGAGTGATATATTACAAAACCCGAAGAAGTCTGAGATTGAGAAACCTGTTGATGAAATCAGCAGAGTATCATCTGATGCCCCTCTTCTATTGAAAATTGAGGAAGCAGAGAAATAGGGGGCTCTCAGATGTTCGGTAAACCCAGTCTGTGGAGCCTAGGTCGTCGGAAAACTGACAAGGAGAATGCTTTGAAGGATAAAATCTCCTTGGCTACATATATTCTTGAGACGACAATTGAGAAACTCAAAAGTCTCACACAAGCGCTGTCCAATAGAGATGGGAGATACTTCGAGCAATGTATTTCAGCGGTAGTTGCTGAAGACTCCGCACGGGCTCTCATGTATGCTAACGAATGTGCAGAAGTCAGAAGGCTAGTCAGCCTAGTAATGAGTAGTCAATTGGCTCTAGAGAAGGCTTGTCTCCGTCTCAACACTGTGGGAACAGTTAGTGAGATTCTGACAAATATCACGCCAATGTTGGAAGTTGTTACTGAGACTGGGCGCCGACTAAAAGGCATAATTCCCTCTATCACAGGAAAGCTTCAGCAGGTCGACAATGTACTCAAGGCAAGTATCTCAGACATAGGCACTGTGCCTGATCCCCAAAAGGCTGGCCAAGAAGTGAAGAACATTCTTGAAGAGGCAGGCAAGGCTGCTGAAGATGCTGTGAGAAACAAATTCCCAGAGTTCCCATCAGAATTGACAGCAGAACTTGAGAAACCTAGAGTTCCAGTGGCAATAGCTGAGGGTGTCGGAGAGACTCTTCTAGCTGATGCGATGACTGACCAACCTTTCAAAGATACGGTCTATGATTATCTCAAGAAAAGGAACGGACACCTGAGTATTGCTGAATGCGCAACAGACTTGGGAATAACACCGAAAGAAGTAGAGCAAATCATCTTGGAACTTAAGGACGAAGGGAAGGTCGCCTTGTAGCGGCCTCGAACCAAGAAGGAGAGATGACGCGCATTGTCTATGGCCTCAGAAGAACTTGAGAGGATAGCTATCAAAGCCGCGAACGAAGCGATCCAGCTCGAACGCCAAGGCTTCAGAGGTATGGCTGTTGCGAAATATACACGCGCCATTGATATCTTGAAACAGCTCTGTTCACTTTATCCAGCATCATATCAAAACAAAGTCTACCAAGATTACATTAAACAATATGAAAAGAGGATCAAAGAACTGGGAGGTCCACAAGAAGAAGGAACCGTTGACATCAAGCCCGCTAGTACAAGGAAGACGGATTCAATGGTTCTCCGAGAGAAACCCAATGTACAGTGGGAAGAAGTTGTCGGGCTTGAAGATGCCAAGAACGCGATTGAAGACACTATAGTCTACCCCTCTCAAAGACCTGACCTATTTCCCACCGGATGGGCG
>JBGOZA010000008.1:0-19842 GCA_041480025.1 Bathyarchaeia archaeon
AGTTGTTGTAGGCTAAATACTCTGTACATCTTAGCCTTCCATCTTCTTCTTTAAGCTTTCTAAATAAGAGGGTAAGCCTTCCACATCCTTAATGTCCTTCCGTACCAGTGCTCTAAGATTTCTCCATATAGTAAGATCGGGTTTGCAATCGTAGGATTCAAGAATTCTAGAAATCTCTTTTGCGATTTCAGTTCCGTGTTCATCAAAGTCTACCAGGATAACAGCCTCTCTGCATCGGATTGTGCCAAGACGATCTTCGAGGACCTTTCCGCCTTCTTTCACCTTTATGAATTCTCCAGTAATTCCGAGACGCGTTAGGGCAGAAGCATCTTTTTTTCCCTCAACTATTATGGGTACTCCTGAAGCAGCCTTCATACTGAGTCTCTCTAAAATCTTGGGAAGGCGTTCAAGAATTCTCTCATATGTCTTCATCAAGAGTGATAGCTTCCTTTGAAGAATTCATCAGTACACCGATAGGAGCGACTATTGCCGAGGAAAATATATAGTTGTTCTGGCATCGACATCACCACAGGTTATAAGCGGCCGCTGTTATTTTCGAAGAAGGACATTCCGATGGACTTCGAAGAAAAACTGGATCTAATAAAACGTCCTCCTACGGAAGAAGTAATTACAGACAAAGAACTACGCCAGTTGCTGGAGACAAACAATCATCCTCAACACTACATAGGGTTTGAGGTTTCTGGGCTACTTCACGTGGGAACTTTTCTAATAAGTGGCTTCAAGGTGAACGACCTCGCGGAAGCGGGGGTTAGATGCAGGATATATCTCGCTGACTGGCACAGCTTTCTGAATAACAAGATGGGGGGTAACTGGGACAATATCTTGGCTGCTGCTAAGTACTATGAAGATGCTTTTCGCTTCATGTGTCCCAAAGCAGAAATAGTCTTGGGCAGCGAACTTTATGCAACAAACCCTTCGTTTTGGAAGGACTTTGTTAGGTTTTCTAAAAATATTACTCTGACCAGAAACACGCGTTGTCTAACCATCATGGGAAGAACTCGAAAAGACAAGCTGGATTTTTCTCAGTATCTTTACCCGCCGATGCAGGGTGTAGACATAGCCTACCTTGGACCGGACCTCCCTCACGGTGGAATGGATCAGAGGAAAGCACATATTCTAGCTCGGGAGGTCTTCCCCAAACTGGGATGGAAGAAACCTGTTGCTCTTCATCATCATCTCCTAACAGGCTTGGCTGAACCAGCTAAGGCGAATACAAAACTCGACAAAGTCATCGGGAGTAAGATGAGTAAGTCAAAGCCTTGGACTGCTGTTTTCATAACTGACACGCCACTAGAAATTCGGTCCAAACTAAGGAAAGCGTGGTGCCCAGAGAAGGTTATTGAACTCAATCCTGTACTTGAGCTGGCTAAGTATGTCATATTCCACGAGAAAAGGACGTTCCTCCTAGAGCGCGCAGCCAAATATGGTGGCAATATTGAATTCGATGGCTACGCTGAGCTTGAGACCTCATATCTGCAGGGTAAAGTTCATCCGCAAGATCTGAAAGACTCTGTATCAAGAGAGATTGCGTCCATCTTGGAGCCTTTGAGAAGACACTTCGATTCGCCCTCTGGAAAATCTATCCTTGATACGCTTAACAAGATTGAAACTACCAGATGAGACCTAGCCAGAGAACGCACACTTGAGGCTACAGAGAAATTATGTGGTTGCCATCAAGCTATCGATGGGTCTGTGTCCCACATCACTAACACTCTACCTCACGGCAGGGACGATCGTCCTTCTCGGCAGAGCTCTCTCAGATGCGGGAGTATTAGCACCCATCGCCTCCAGATATGAAATAATGTGTCCCGCGTTTGGGTAAGTCCAACTATCATGGGGGACGCTTCGCGTCTTCCTCCGTTGGATTCGTCTCCGCGAGTTCCTTATCCAGAGGATTGCCAGTTACCCTGGCCTATTATTGATAATATCATGAGGGTTTAAAGAGTTTCTTGAATGGATAATCAAGCTTCTAACTCTACTACACATAAGAAGTGAATAGAAGCATTTCTATGAAAAAGAATGAAAAAAGAGAGGTTTAGTCTAGGTCAGGTCCGCCTTCTCCACCGGGCATTCCAGGTGGCCTAGGAGGCATTCCTCCTCCGGCACTCTTGCTTGCGGCGATGACATCATCTATTCTCAGAATCATAGATGCTGCTTCGCTAGCAGCCTTTATTATCTGCTCTTTGACAACTAATGGCTCGTAGACATCCAGCTTCGACATATCGCTGACTCTTCCCTCCATTGCATTGACTCCAGCCCATTTTTCACCCTTCTCGTGGCGAGACCTTAATTCGACAAGTATGTCGACAGGATCGAGCCCAGAGTTCTCTGCTAGACTTATGGGTATGACTTCAAGAGCTTCGGCAAATACAATTGCGGCCAGTTGTTCTTTCCCAGAAAGACTCTCAGCCCACTTTCTTACGCGGGAGGAAACCTCGATTTCGGGGGCTCCACCGCCTGCAACTACATAGGGTCTTTGCATTATGTCCTTAACAACGCAGAGAGTATCATGTATTGCTCTCTCAGCCTCGTCGATTACCTTCTCAGTACCACCACGTAAGAGTATTGTGAGGGCTCGAGGGTTCTTGCATCCTTCTATGAAGACCCATTTGTCATCTCCCATCTTCCTTTCTTCAACGAGTTGGGCATGCCCCAAATCCTTATCGACAAGGCCTTCTAGGTTAACAACTATTTTGGCTCCGGTCGCTTTCGATATTGCTTCCATATTGGATTCTGATGCTCTCCTGACAGCCAGTACACCAGCCTTAGCTAGGAAGTGTTGGGCAACATCGTCAATTCCTTTCTGACATATCAGGACATTGGCGCCTGACTTTATCACCTTGCCAACCATGTTTCTAAGCATGTTTTCTTCCTCATCCAAGAAAGCCTTCATGTCTTCTGGACTTTCAATATTTATCTTCGCAGTGAACTCAGTCTTCTCAACTTCAAGAGGTGTGTTCAGCAAAGCGATATTGGCGCTTTTGATGGTCTTTGGCATACCGCTGTGTACAACTTCTTTGTCAAGAACAATGCCTTCTATGAGGCATGACTCCTCCATGGACTCTCCAGCCTTCTTGTTTATCTTGATGTCACCTAGATCAATCTTGTAACCTTCGTCTGACTTCTGAGCTACCTTTCTCACAGCGTCCACTGAGATCTTGCCCAGGTGTTGGGAGTAACCTGAGACTAATTTGCTTGACAATGTTGTAATGGCGACTTTCATGAGCATAACGTCATCAGTCGGTGAGACTTTGATAGCAATATCCTTCAAGTATTCGAGCGCTTTCTCCGAGGCCTCTTTGAATCCATCCACAATTATGGTGCTGTGGATGTTCTGGTCAACGAGACCTTGCGCCTTCTCCAGAAGCTTTCCTGCGAATACCACGACGCTGGTAGTTCCATCTCCAACTTCGTCATCCGTCGCTTTGGCAATTTCAACCATCATTTTCGCTGCTGGATGTTGAATATCCATTTCTTTTAGAATTGTTGCGCCGTCATTAGTTATGGTGACGTCTCCGAGACCATCTACAAGCATCTTGTCCATGCCTTTTGGACCAAGAGATGACTTGACTGTCTCAGCCACAACAGACGCGGCAGTTATGTTTGCACGTTGGGCCTCTTTGCCCCTCGACCTACTTGTGCCTTCCTTTAGAATCAAGACGGGTTGACCGCTTATCATAGCGGGTATTGCTTCAGTCATTGAACGTACCTCCAGACTTTTCGCATGATTGGAACTCGAAAGTCTTTATTTAAAGATATCTCTGAGCGCATTTAGCAGATAATTGGCGTAGTTGGCTCTAATCAGTCGATTTCCCAAGCGTTTCCTCTACAATCCACCTGCGGAGCGCGCTCGCGCGCTACCATTGAATAGCGCAATGACCTTTTCCAGATTCTCAATGTCACTTCTAGTCTCATCAATCGGTGTCTCCAATATGAGTGGACGCTCTCCCAGAGCACTGTTCAGAATATTCACGAAGCCTTTCTCACCTATTTTTCCCAGACCTATGTGTTCATGTCTATCCCAACCTGATCGGAGGCCGCCTTTCGAGTCATTGAGATGCACAAGCTTGAGGCGTCGGAGACCAATCACCTGTTCAAAACGTTGCAGGGTCCGACGTAGTCCTTCATACGTGGCCAAATCATAACCAGCAGCAAAGGCGTGGCAAGTGTCAAGACAGACTCCCACTCGCACTTCATCACTTATTCCCTCAATGACTCGTCTTATGTCCTCGAACGTTGATCCCACGCTGTTCTTGCTTCCTGCAGTATTTTCCAGAAGGAGAGTAACCTCTCCTCTCGAATGAGAAAAAGCAGTATTGACAGCATTTGTGATTCGGGCGGTGCCGACACTTTTCCCCGACCCAAGGCTGCTTCCCAAATGAGTCACAAGATAAGGAATCTCCAGTTGAGCACATCTATCGAGCTCCCTGGCCAGAGATTCCACGGATTTCTCGTAGACGTCTTTCTTTGCTGATGCTAGATTCGGAAGATAAGGCATATGAACGAAAACAGGTTGAATATTTGTAGTTCTTAGCTTGAAGATGAAACATTCCACAACCCTCTCATCAAGAGGTTTATGGTTCCAACTCCTCGGATTCCTAGTAAACAGCTGCATACAGTTGCAGCCTTTACTTGCAGCTCTATCAAAAGCTTCGTCCAGTTCGCCTTCTATTGAAACATGAAGCCCTAGCCTCAAGTCCATCTGCTATGCCACTATCCTCCATCTTCTGACAAGTTGACTCTAGAGCAGCCTCTTCTTTGAAGTTCAAGTCAGCTTAGTCTATGGTATCATATGTTCTTACCTGAGAATATGCTACTATCCTGGCTGCAGTTGCAATGGCATTAAGGCATTCTTTGACTTTCTCGAGTCCGTTGGTGAGATAGGACTTAAGTTGCAGGTGTTTAATAGAACCTTCATGGTGTTTACTTGCGCAGCGTGCTTGATGACGCAGCCAGAATCATCGCAATAGACTCGTCTAACATGTGCGGCATCGCAGACAAGTTTGCAGGACTCTGTGAGGAAGCACTTGTTCTCGGTGAAAGGTTTGAGATTCCAGAAAAGGTTCGAGTCAACCCCAAGATTACCATTGTTTACTCAAGGCCGAGCCAGATCATAGTGGTCGGGATGGGAGGCTCCGCGATGGGCGGTGATTTGCTCAGGAGCTGGCTTCTTGATAGATGTCCCATTCCAATAGAAACATGCAGAGACTATCATCTTCCCGGATATGCGGGATCTGGGACTCTTGTTGTGGCAGTTAGCTATTCTGGGAATACAGAGGAGACTCTGAACGCGTTTCTTGAGGCGGTGGAACGCGGATGCATGACTATTTCTATAAGTTCTGGGGGACTTCTGAAAAAGCTCACTATCAGATTAGGTTTGCCATATTTACAGATACCTTCAGGCTATCCACCGAGGAGTGCCATTCCATTTCTCTTCTTTCCTCTAGCTTCTGTGCTCATGAAGATGGACGTCATTTCTTCTTTCGATGCTGAGGCAATTGAAGCAATCAATACGTTGAAGACTTTACGCAAAGAAATCGGCGTCGCCTCTGCGACAGATGTGAATCCTTCAAAGAGATTGGCAGTATCTCTTGAAGGCCTTGTTCCAATGGTCTGTGGGTTCGGGCAATTTGAGGCAGTCGCTAGTCGAATGAAGACTCAGTTTAACGAGAATTCGAAGACCCCTGCGAAATTTGAATTTTTCCCGGAACTCAATCACAACGAGACATTGGGTTGGACGGGTCCTAAGAATCTGACTGGAGTCTTTGGAGTAGTAATCATACGAAGTGATGATGAGCCTGTGGAAATTAAGGCGAGAATAGAGATTACGAAGGAACTTGTGTTTAGCCAAGGAGCTGGTGTGGTGACGGAGATATGGTCCAGGGGTTCAGGACGGCTGGCCAGAATGCTTAGCGTGATGTACATTGGCGACTTTGCTAGTATCTACTTGGGAGTACTCTATGGAGTGGACCCCACTTCAATGTCTATCATAGAGGGATTGAAGAGACGGCTGGGTGACAGACTGAAGAAGACTGATGAATTCAAACGAAGAGTTGAAGTGTTGCTTGCTCAGTCAACCTTTAAGCCTAAGACTTCTTGAAGCATTTCTCGTGTGATGGGCCCCTCTCTTAGTATTCTTGGCCCGTTTGTCAGATCGAGAACCGTAGATGCTGATTGTTGTGTTTTTCCTCCATCAAGAATTAGATCAACACTATTACCTAGTTGTTTCATGACTTCTTCAACGTCTTTGCAGTCTGGTGCCCCATGACGGTTCGCACTAGTTATTATGATTGGAAGTTTTGACGTTTTGATGATGAGCATAGGAATAGGATGATTTGGTGCACGTAAGGCTATGTTCTTAGTACCACCTGTGACAATATCGGGCACCATTTCTTTCTTTGGAAAAACAAGAGTGAGAGCACCAGGCCAGAAAGATTCTATCAATCGTCTCCCGAAGGAGTCAATTTCTGCAAGTTCCTCAGCCATCTTCACGTCTTCTACAGCTATGGGCAAGGGCATTCCAAGAGGTCGGTTCTTGATCCTGAATATTCTCAATGTTGCAGATGCGTCCAAGGCATTTGTTCCTATACCGTACAAAGTATCAGTCGGAAAAACAATCACTTTTCCAGCTTGGATGAGTCTAGCAGCCTCATCAATAATTGCCGACTCTGGAGAAATGGGACTAATCTTCACAACGATGGACAAGCTATCAACGGGCAACCATAAAGCTAGTATTTAAATTGGTACTGTCAATTCTCTCCGTCTCAGAATACCGATTTGACATGGCGAATGAAGGATTGCTTATATCGTATAGCGATATAGATAGTGGGTCTTGAGATTGGGTTAATACTCTCTTTGTAGTACAGCAGTTTATTGGAGATTGGAAAAATCGAAATGAGGTCTGGAGAGACGGACAAAGAAGATCTTCTGAAATGCCAGACAAGCATGGACTCTTCTCCATGCTATGCTTGCACTGATCGATTATGTTACTGGTATCATTCGCGTCCTCAGCGATGCGAACTGGAGATAGCCCGAAGATATCTTGGAGAGATGTATAGGCTGAGCAGACCGAGCATTATGGATCAGGATTATCCAAACGATGCACATCTCCCCAGCACGATTCTTAGAGACCAGCCATGGGACATGAGCATTAGGAATCCGAAGAACCCTTCAAACTGGCTTGATCCCTTTGTTGACGAAACTGTTCCAGAGAAAACTGGTAAACGGGAGTTTCCTGAGGAACATACGGTAAGATGTGAGTTTTGCGGAAAAGATATTTTGTACAAGACGCGGAAACCGATCTACAACGTCTGCGATACCTGCAAGCTCCGTCTTGTGAAATCGCATGAGAGAGGAGACATAGTTGATCTTCTCAATAGGAATGAGTCGGTTCTTGAGACAGATGATGTTGTAACGCCTTCTCTGCCCGACTCAAGACTGGGTCCTAGAGGTGAGAAAGGTCGCCTTTCCAGGTTAGAGCTTTCACAAATGGCTCCTGTTGATAGAAGAGGCACCGCCGGCACTAGAGGGACCCAGGCTATGGATGACACGGTCGTTCTAGTTAGGGGTAAACGGCGTGTCAAAGGAGCGGTGTGGCTTCAAGAGCAAGCTGAAAAGAGTCGAAAACGTGTTTAGAATAATATTTGCTGCTGGCTTAGAATCTTAAACAGAAACGGGTTCGTTTGCTCCCGGCATCTCAGGTTTTCTTGTAGTACCCATTCTTCGGGGAGTAAACTATTCCGTCACGCACAAGTTGCTCCAGGAGACGATTTGACTCAACCCTAGCTATCCCGTACTTCTCCTGAAGCCTCTGATACAAATCCATGTCATGAATCATCTCTCCCGATTTATCGGCTTCAACTATCACTGCTAGTACAAGTTGCAGTCTGTCCCTGACACTTTTTGATGTCCCAGTCATTATTATGTCGATGTCCATTTTGCCTGTCGCGGTATCGATTCCCACCTGTTTCAAGGACTTTTGCATCAGGAGTATTGCAGCCTGTGCATCTTCAACTGTTACTTCTTTTCTGCAAGCCGCTTTTGCTCTTGCTTCTGCAAGTCTTACTAAAGCCTCCAGCTGTCGTGCTGTTATGGCGACTGGTGATTCCCTTGTCTCATTTGTCCGCATCTGAAGATAGAATTCCTGGAGTCTCTGAGCCGCATCTTCAGAAACTACTGGATGAATCTGCCGACCATAGGCAATGTACTTGCGTAGTAAAGGGAGTGGAATTGATGGTTCGACTGGAGAGGACCCTTTTCTGTGCAGAGTCAGTATATGTTCTGCCATCTTAGAGTCGAAGTCCTTCGATGGTTCATCTCTGATGATAAATATCAAGTCAAATCTAGAGAGGATTGTGACTGGCAAGTTTATGTTCTCGGTAATAGTTCGGTAAGCATCATATCTCCCTAGAGCAGGATTCGCAGCGGCGAGAATAGAGGCACGGGCATTGAGAGTTGCTACAATGCCACCCTTTGCGACACTAACGGTCTGCTGTTCCATAGCCTCGTGAATGGCAACCCTATCGTCATTCCTCATCTTGTCAATCTCGTCTATAGCACATATTCCTCTGTCGGCCAGAACGAGTGCACCTGCCTCAAGAGTCATCCCCCCACTTTCGCCTTCTCTAATCACAGCAGCCGTTAATCCAGCAGCGGTACTTCCTCGACCACTGGTGTACAAACCTCTAGGCGCGACTTTGGAAACATATTGTAGAAGCTGACTCTTAGCCGTTCCCGGATCTCCAATAATCAGCACATTGGAGTCTCCTCTTATGTTTATACCGTCAGGAAGGTGTTTCGGAACTCCTCCGAATAGAAGATAGGCCACCGCCTCTTTGATATCATCATATCCGTAAATGCTGGGAGCGACGGAATGAATTATCCTTTCATGTATATGTGGGTCTTTGGCAAGTTCCAGTATCTGTTCCTCTTCTTCAGGGGTGATTTGGACAACTTCTGCTTCCTTACCAGCAACTTCCACGCTATTGGCCTCGAGATAGAAATCGAATATTCTAGAGACCCCTTGTCCCTGTCTGAACAATCTCTGAGTTCGAATTACACCACTTATGGTGACCCTGTCTCCTGGCCTAGCAAGGTCAACTAGATCGTCAGATAGGACAACGTCGCTCCATCGAGGAAGCTGGCCTGGGGGAAGATCTTCTGGTCTATCCTGTATACGCACGCGTTGAGAGTTGATGAATTCAGACTCATTTTCAATAAGGTCGAAAGGGCCGACACGTTTGCAGCCTTCACACACTGAAGGGGAAGTAATCATTGTTCCTTTCTGCAGGATTGGACCAGCATGGGCACCACAATTCCTACAATTGTATACCGCATTCGTCAGAAGAGGCTGTATCGAGCTGGATCGAACTAGAATGCCTTCAACGCTGATTAGCTTCCCTATTTGTTTGGAACCCATGAGCCTTAGAGGAGTCTTAGCCGGCAAACCTCTCAGTCTGACTCTTAGGTGTTCTGGGGTAATCTCACTGGCAGAATAAATTCTAAACTGGCTCAAGGCTCCTTCATCCAAGTGCTGGAGAAACTCGTCTGGTTTTTCTAAGATACTCTCAGCAAGAGCGCGGTCCGCAATCGTGAGATCTTCGAAGTCGACTGTTAGAGAGTAACTGCTGGTTCTGACAATTTCATCAAACCTCTCACTATATTTTGTCTCACCAGCAGATGTCTTAAAGGACCCTAAGAAGCTTTGAAATCTTTCAGCAACATTGGTGATTTGTCCTTCGACCATTTGATATTTCTCCCTGTTATCTCCTCACTTTCTCCGGGTTGTCCCAACTAGTGGCTAGACTGGATCGAGCATCTTAGGCATCTTCTGCGTTACATCGAGGAAAGAAATGACTGGAGAGTTGGGGCATTAAAAGTCAATCAGTCTCTTATTTTTATTTCTTTTCGGGATCAAGAATCTTTTTCTCCCAATCTGTAACAGTATATCTGACTTTCTCGAAGACTGCACGCTCTTCTTTTGACAGAGCCTGGACTATAGACGTGAGTTTCGTGGAGCTAGCCGCGAGACTAACAATCTTTCTAAGTCGACAGTTTATGATATCCTCGGCCAGACGGTCTGCCTGCAGGTATTGGGAGGCCGCTGTTGGCTCTTTGCTCGCCTTTTCTCTTGCAGTACTCAGATATCGTCTCAGTTTTGGATAGAAGTACTCGGGCAGAGGAGATATTTGGAGACCCGGAGAGAGTTTAGTTTCCCGCCAATGTAGTTTATTCAGAGTCGAGTATGTCAACACGTCCTCATCTCTGAAGCGAGCGTATCCTGCTTTCACAAGCTCTTCAGCTATCCAGTACTTTGTTTCGAGTTCTTTTCCTTCGTCGATAGGGCCAACTAATATGCCACCCACTGAAATCTCTTGCAGAGTAGATAGGACTACGACTTTTATGGGGGAATCTTCATAATCAAAATCCAAGTCTCCGGATGATAGACTAGAATTCTCCTCCATAGTCCTCCCTCTTAGAATCTTGGCAGAGTGCTGTGAGAATAGAAAAGCGTTGTACTTCTTTAATTCAATTTGTGTCAGGGACAGCCTCTTCCATGTTGCGAGAAGAGATGCCCGTCGGCCACAAGCTAGTACTAGAAGGAGCGTCAGTGTTTTTATACATGCACTAGTTGTATATTGCATCAAAAGGGGCTAACTAGAATGACCAAGGTAGTCGTTATCTATGATAGTAAGACCGGGAATACCGAGCTCATGGCTCAAGCAGTAGCAGAGGGGGCCAAGAGTGTCGAGGGAACGACGGTTCTCGTACAGAAGATGGGCACAAAGTGGCCGGTCAGTATACTCAAGGATGCTGATGCTGTGATAGTTGGTTCTCCGACTCGTTATGGAAGCGTAACCCAAGAATTGACCGAGTTCTTCCAGACAATGAACTATTTGCAGAAATCTGACCGAGTTGCGCTGAAAGGCAAGAAAGGAGCAGCCTTTGGCTCATATGGATGGGATGGAGGATGGAACACCAATCAGATCGAGGATGAGCTCAAAGGTCTTGGAGTGAAACTGGTGGCAGCCGCGGTTTCCGCTGCTGATCAAGGCGGCGTGATGCAAGAGAAGATTAGCAAGGCTGATCTAGCAAGGTGCCATGAATTGGGCAAGAAGGTTGCTAGCGCGGCAACCAAGAAGTAGATACCTCCTTCTCTCCTGTTTTTCAAGGAAAACCTTTTTCCTATTTGACGTGCCTAGGCGGCACAAGTGTCTCTAATCTAATTTCGAATTTGTGAGGATAGACGTACACCTGCAATCCTTAGTTGGGATTGAAATATAGCTCACCGCTAGCTTTTTTCGAGAATCTTTATTGAGCCTTCTCTGAGCACTGGAACAATTGACCACTTGTCTAACTCGGTACAGAAAAGCACGTCATCTCTGAACCCGGCTTCAACAAGTTCCTGCGCATGATTCCCTACTAAGATATGACGTAGCAAATCAGTGGAGGCATTTCTATAGGCTAGAAGAGCTGCACATGCAAGGTCAGAATACTCAACCATCTTGTCATCCCAACAGTTGATTACGGCACCCGCACAAAGCATGTCTTCAAGGGAAAAGCTGCCTTGCTTCCCTGACATTGCAACAGTTAAGTTCGAATTCTCATTGACAGAAATCTCCCAGGCGGTTTTAGCTGCCGCAGTCACGTTGAGAAATGAGCCGATGAGTACGATTCTTGCCCTTGAGGCGTTGTTTATAGCTTGTGTCCCACTTGTGGTTGTTATTATGATTCTGCGATCTCTGACTCTGTCTGGAGTGAATTCTCTTGGAGAATTTCCTATGTCAAAACCTCTGGGGGGAAAGCCGTGTCTTTCTCCAGCCAGAATTGAGGTTGGATTCCTTGACTTTAATGAACGAGCCTCGCTCAGAGTCTTCACAGCTTTAACATCAATGGCTCCGTTCGCCAATGCCGTCACAATTGCAGATGTACATCGGAGAACGTCTACCACGATTACTACGTCGCCTCTAGCTGAGCCTCGACAAGCGTCTTTAGCCACGAGCTCAGCACTGATCTTCTTCAAAGTATCTCTGACTCCTGTTTCTGGGCTGTCTCACTTATGTGAATGATAGTTCTCCATCTGTCTGTCATTATTATAGGCGCGCTGTTAGGACCAGGGTGGCGATTTGGATTATCAACTTAGCAGGATGTTCTAAGGGATGATTTCACAACTATTATACTTCTCGTATTCGAAATCTTGAAGCTTCAATTCTCCTCTGCGCATCATAAGTCTGATCTTGGGCAGGCAGTGTTGGAGAGATTCAATAAGGTTGGATACGGTTCCGCAGACTGCTTTGTAGCCTTCTTCCTTCCACAGCATCGTAGCGTTAGCATACAGACATCTTCCACCGCATACATCAAGGATAGTACATTCATTGCATAGATTCTTCACGAATATTGAATCCGCTAGGTCTTTGGGCGCGGATTCTCGGATATTGCCAAGATAGAATTCCTTCATCCCAGCCATAACAGGACATGGCGTTATATTTCCATCTGGTTGGATATTGAATTCAATCCAACCGGCCCCGCAACGCAGCTTCGTTTTTTCTTCTCTCAGTAAAGACTCCATGAGTCCTGTTAATGGGTAGATTCTGAGGACGTGCCCAGTCTTTTCCATATGTTCTATCCAGTAAGAGACTAGGTTGCTCACCTCATCGTTGTATCGTCTGAACCATCGTTCAACACGTTCGGAATTGAAGTCTCGTCTCCAGAATTGCGCATCAAGCTGCCAGTGAATTGATGTGAACGGAAACTCTTCGTTTGATATGAGCCATTTCACAGCATCGTCAAGTCTAGTTTCTTCATCGACCGTCATTCTGGCAATCAGCTCTCCTCTGAAGCCTCTTTGTCTAATGCGTTTTAGGTTGTCTATGACCCGTCGATAGTTTCCTTTCCCGCGATAATGGTCAGTGAGTTCCTCATTTCCATCTAGTGAGACAAGGATTGTCTGAAATCTTTTCAGATAGTCTGGCTCCACGTCATTCAAGAATAGTCCGTTCGTCTGCATCATGAACTCTTTTGCTTTGACGTTGTCCATTATGCTATACATTGTGGGGAGCTCAAGTGTTGGTTCTCCTCCGTAGAATATTATGACAGGCGCAGGATCCTTTGCTAGGAAATCCGCAAGTTCCCTAATGGGATAGGTGATTCTTGTTGGAAGGTTGTCGTCAACTTGGAAGGGAAATGGTTCACCTATCTCGTCGATACACTTGCCATAGCAGTATTTGCAGTGTTGGCCGCAATTGAGAGTGAGCGTGATATAGAAGTACATCCTTTCCACCGATAGGCGTACAGCCTAAAAAAGATAGATGAGCTTTGGCTAGCTAATCAACTGTCTGCGGAATGGTAGAATAGGTTGACACTCTGCTGATGGAATGTGCTAATCAAGAATCGTGTTGCGATCTTTCTATAGGTTGAAGCCTGTCGAGAGAAGGAACCTGAACTGGAGTCTGCAGCCTAGTTACAATTAACCTGGATAGCAAAAGCGCGCTAATTCGGAGCAGTTTGCAGGCTTGTCGAAAGATGCGTGACTTGAAACAGGTGTTAAGAGAGTTTTCTTGTTAGCAGAGATGAAAGAAAAAAAGTTTACACTGCGTGTATGTGGGAGACATCTGTTTTCAGATGACTCTCACTGGGGAAAGCAACGCTACAAGGGAGAATAAGTCTATTCTGTTTTCTTGAGGCCAATCTCTATCGTAGAGACTGCTCGGGTGCCTCCCCCTTCCTGCGCCAGATCTTCCGTGCCGATGACGATTCCGTTGATACTCAGGTTTTTCATGAATCGGCGTCTCGTTATTTCGGCTACATCTACCGCAGTCGTTATTGAGCGTCCCCTTGCTTTCAGAGTGACGATTTGGACTGTCGGTGAGCTGAAGCTCGTGATGACGGCGAGGACATAGCTCATAACGGGTTTGCTTCCTATGTATATGATACTCTGTTCGTTGGACACATTGAACACCTATGGATTTGTGTTTTAGAGAGAAGACAGGCTTCCTTTTAAAGCCTGTCGGTCAATTGTAGGATCATCGTCTCATCTTAGAGAATATGGTCGCTGTAGGGGAAATAAGATGAAGATACAAATTCAAAGTTGCCTGAGTGAGAAAGATGCGTCGTAGAGCAACGGCGACCAGCGACTTTGGAACTTCAGGACGAATAAACCATGATTCGTCTCGTTTCTACAGTCGCCGTCTCTACAGCAGCGACGCTCAAGAGAATGAGATCAAGGGGACTGAGAATAGTTTATCCAGCGAGAACGTAGACAGGATATTCTGCAAGAGCAGCGAACGGATGGATGAGCTCCCAGATTGTTCCATCCATCTGGCGATAACATCTCCACCATATAATGTTGGAAAGCGATATGATGAGAATCTGACTTTGGATGAATATCTGGCAAGTCTGAAGAGATCATTCAAAGAAGTATACAGAGTACTGATTCCAGGTGGTCGTGCTTGTGTTAATGTGGCGAATGTTGGCAGGCGTCCCTACATCCCGCTGCACAGTCATATTGCTCAAATGCTGTCTTCAATGGACTTTCTGATGAGGGGAGAGATAATCTGGGACAAGTCTTCGAGCGCAGGTACTTCAACAGCGTGGGGAAGTTGGAAATCGGCGACGAATCCGTCGTTAAGGGACACACATGAATACATTCTAGTCTTCTCAAAAGGTTCTTTCAATAGAAACAAGGGAAAGAACACCATAAGTCGAGACGAGTTCTTGGAGTATACAAAAAGCATTTGGCGTTTTCCAACAGAATCAGCTAAGAAGATAGGTCATCCAGCACCATTTCCGGTTGAATTACCATATCGACTAATTCAGTTATACAGTTTTGAGGGAGACATAGTGCTGGATCCATTCATAGGCAGTGGAACAACCGCCATAGCAGCTCTGAGAAGCTCAAGAAGTTTTGTTGGCTATGAAAGAGATCCAGATTATGTTTCTCTAGCTCTGGACCGGATTAGAGATGAGTTCACGGGCTAGGTACTCTCATAAGAGCTCATAGTGCGCGCTATCTCAGGGTACCGATTATGGCACCAACAATGAACCCTAAGGTTAGAGGCATAACCGTAGTTAATCCCAACGTATACCCGAAGGCTAGAAACTGTGAAGACGCGGACAATATGTCCTTAGCGCCGAGCTGAGAAGCTAGAAGGGGAGCTTGCCAAACATTCAATAACACTCCAAGAAGAGTTAAAGCAGCAAAGGCTAGAAGATATTTCAACGCTTTTAGAGACACATAGCCTAGCCCTATTCCCAGGAAAAGCTCAATCACAAAAACAAGGATTGACGAGGGACTGGTAAATAATGAGCCAGCTACCTGCCCCAGATCAGCTGACCCGGATTCGGCAACTACACCAAATATGCTAAGACTCAATCCTAAAGCGACTATTGTTACTAGACCAAGCCATCTGAGTCGCCCCAACTTCTTGCCTCCACGAAGCACCCATTCATACTCCAAGCTATAAGTATTCAGTCTAGATTTTTCGACGGTGAAGCCTGAGTCATCCGCGCGTCTTCCGAACTATGGATTCTTGTCAAGACTGTAGGAGAACTTCACAAGAAAGTCTTTAAGTTATCCACTGTTTTCTTGCTCTAAAGTTGATAATTCATGGTCAACTCGATAAGGACAGGAATACTAGGTGCTACTGGTTACACTGGTGCTGCTCTTCTAGAGATTCTAGTTAGACATCCCAATGTTGATCTTCAATTCGCCACAACCAGACAGACAGAGCTTGCTGGCGCATATGTTAGCAGAGAACACCCGAATCTTCAAGGAATTACCGACCTCAAGTTCTCCCTCTACGATCCATCCAATCCAGCGTTCACCGAAATGAACAAGACTCTTCTGAAGCAGATGCAGGATTCCGATGTGACATTCATATGTGTACCTTCCGGCGCCTCATTAAATCTGACAAAGGATCTAGTCAATCATGGAACAAAGCTAATCGACACAAGCGCTGACTTTCGTCTAAAGTCTGTAGATCGCTACAAGGAATTCTATAAATCGGAACATCCGTATCCCAAGCTACTAGAAGAATATGTCTATGGACTCCCAGAGATTCACAGAGAAGAGATTAGGAAAGCCAGGTACGTAGCATGTCCAGGATGCAATGCTACAGCGATGATACTGGCAGCGTATCCTCTAACCAAGCTAGACTTTTTCAGCGATCTCAAGATCACCTTCACAATCATGGCGGGCTCATCAGAAGCGGGAGCAGAGCTCACCAGAGCATCACATCATCCCGAAAGGTCAGGAGTCGCGAGACCATACTCAATGACTGGTCACAGACACCTAGCAGAAGTTTGGCAGGAACTAGGTACTGAACCAAACAAAGTAGGCGTCTCTATGTTCGCTATTCCAATGGTCAGAGGTGTGGAATGTATCGGCCACATCTTCTCTGAGAAGACTGCTAACGAAGCTGAGCTGTGGAAAGCATATAGAAGCGTCTACGGAACAGAACCGTTCATACGGCTAAGAGCACGCAAAACAGGCGGCCCAGGAAGCTACCCCGACGTGAAATATGTAAGAGGTTCAAACTATTGCGATGTCGGATTCTATGTGGATGAGGTACGAAAACAGTTTGGCATTATATCAGCCATAGATAATCTCATCAAAGGCGACGTGGGAAACGCTGTCCAGGCCATGAATCTGATGTTTGGTCTAGATGAGACAACGAGGCTGAAAGATCTAGTGCCCAGCTATCTCTACGAATAGGGTAGACACGACATCTATCTATCCATACCATCTTATCACAGATCAGATTTTCATGACGAAGCGAGCGCTAGAATACAAACAACCGGTTGTCAATGACGCCAGAAGAGGGCGTCAATACCATGATCTTCGATTGGCCAATATTGTTGATGGCCGTACCAGCATAGGACACCTATAGATAGCAATATAGCCTACTTACAGCAAAGCCTTTAGCGCGCCCCATTGTGATATTTATGTCGTATTTGGTTAAGGATTATATGAGAAAAGACATAGTAGCAGCGGATGAGGCAGTGTCCGTTCTCGAAGCATCAAAAACGATGCTTAACAAGGATATTGACTACGTCATTGTGTTGACTAAAGGACAACCTGTAGGAATTCTAACTTCCCATGACATTGTAATGGAAGCTGTAGCCAAAGATAAGAACCCCGCAAAATTAAGAATCTCTGAGATTATGTCCAGCCCCCTCATAGGAGTTGACCCAGACGCGGACGTCCAAGACGCTGTCAAAACTATGGTTGAGCACAGTATTCGCACTCTCGCAGTAGTGCGAGACAACATACTCTATGGGACATTAGGTTCTCGTGATCTGGCCAAACATTTCAATAAGTATTCGGAGAGAGTAACAACTGACATAGTCAGAGCCATGAGTCACGTCTCAATACCATTTTAGATGAAAGAGCGCGCGCTAGAAGTGACAGCTTCACTCAATCATACCCCATCAGTCTTACAATAATGGAGATATGTATTCCATCTTCTTGGTGCGGGAAGGGGGACTTGAACCCCCGAAGGCCTTCGCCATAGGAGCCTCAGTCCTACTCCTTAGACCTAACTCGGACATCCCCGCGCATCCCACTAATGAAGAAACAACTTGTTATAAACGTATTCTGACCAAACCCATCTATCCGCATAACATGCTGGAACGTAATCCAGTTCTTATCAACTCAAATCCCATCACGAAATCACAGTCGGCATGACACAGCGGGCGCTACAGCATGTTGACAGATAACATAAGAATGCGCTGAAGACAAAACCCGATTACGTTGATTCAACTAGATGAAATATGGTTGGATGCCTAGATAGCTGAACAATTCTGAGTGACCGGCCAATCGTCAAATGAACTAGAGTTTACCCTCAATCCTACAACTTCTGTTTCAATATTGGGCTTGCCTTCAGCTGTCATAGAATGCGCTTAGTTTAGCGCGCGTTTCAACTCTTGGTGATATAGAGTCTCCCTTTGCGAAGGACTATCCGAGCTTTCAGGCCTCTCGTTTTGATTCTTGATCTCAGCCCAGCCATCAAGGCGTTATTTGATTTCCCAGGGTATTCTACCTTAGCCGTATCCGCCTTGCCTTGCATGAAATCGTCTAGAAGCTCATCATACAAAGATGTTCTTCTGGCCCCAGATTTGGGGAGTTCTTCAGGGATTAGAGAATACAGTTTTTTCTTACTACTCATCATTATCACAAAAAAACATCTGTTTATAGCCATATTTTAACCTTTGTTTGAAGAAACATATAGATTCCGACCAAGTCTGAACAGGCAAAGTATGCAATGCGTAATGAAACCTAAAACTTTTGATAAATGTGAGAAATAAAGATGTTTTTGGAAAGGCTTTTCATCTTAAGTCATAATATTCTCACTCTAGAACGGCAATCCAGTAGACTAAACAGTGTTTCTCAAACTAGATTGAAGGCTATCCTCTCCTTGTAGGCGTCGTTGGGAGTATTTCTAACTCAAGTTTCGGTGTTTTTCCCGAGAAATCTAGATAGCACCTTCTCCTTCTTTTTTCAGGACGGAAATCAGTTTAGGCATGAGATCTGACCCTTTCTCCATGCATCCTAAGCCACCTTTTCGCGCGCTCAGTCACTGGTGCCGGAAAAGCTTCGTGAGGCCTGTCAGCTAGTTATTGTATCTTATGCTACAGAAAGCTGTTGTCGGAGCACAGAGTTCACGTTTATCCATATCTGATTTCTCTCAAGAAATGTTTCCTCATCTTCGTGTATTCCACGTAGTTGTATTCGTCCATTATCTTGGCAAGAGTCTTTCCTCGATACTTCAGCTGCTGAATAGCTTCATCTCGTGTACAATTCCATTTTTTCACAGCCAAGTTGATCGTCTGGTTGATTTTCTGATTCATTAGACAAAGAAAATCGGATTCATAGCGATACTTGTTGAGGTCATAGGCCACTACAATCGTGTTGTCAAATGGCACGAAGAAGGCAGGAACAATCATATGTAGTATTCTCGAAGCTAGCATTTCTCCGAATGTCGCGTTGATATTGGCGAACCTATAGAAAAGCTGGTCAGCTTGCTCCAGGATTCTATCGGTATCATAGAGGTGGAGGTCTTCGATGACAAGATTATGAAGATCTGAGAAAATATACCTTGTCTCGCCGTGAACTTGTCTTAGAAAATCTGCCATGTCATCATTAAGTTCGATTGGTAAAGGCCAAGAAGCATTCCATTTGTTCAGGAATCCAAGAACATCTCTCTTGACAAGATCGAGAGAAAAATCGGATAGATTGTACCAATTCAGTTTCTCTGCTGCTCCGTAGTCCTGCTGAAACTGACGCAGATTGTCGTCAAACCATTTCGAAGAACTTAGAAGTTCTGATGGCGTTATTGTTCGTCTGCGCTCAAATGATGGGTCTGGTCGTTGAATCCTTTTCTGGGCAATGTGGATAACCTGCGGTTTTTGTAGTAGTCTTGTCCCATCATTGGGACAGAACTCCATAAATCTCTCTGCAGCTTTCTCGAATCCGCATTTTGGGCAAATTTTCTTGACCATTGCAGCACTCTTTTCCAGCCGAAAGCGCGTTAGCTCTGTCACTTTTTGGTTCGATTGTTTATTTACTCTTTAGCGCGCGCGCAACTCCAGTCTGCGGAGACACTCCCATTCCACCAGATGAGCGTTGTCAGTAGTGCTCCAGATTCCGAATGTACTTGGCAATCGTTCTCAAGATTTCTCTGTCTTTATATCGGTCCAGCATGAAAACACGAACATTATCTCTGTTGAGACTGTTTAAAACTCCAAGATTCTCGAGGGCCTCAACTTCTCTCGAAGTCTCATTTATGTCTCGGCCAATCTTCTCCGCTATTCCTTCAAGAGTAT
>JBGOZA010000009.1:0-19434 GCA_041480025.1 Bathyarchaeia archaeon
ATCTTAGAGCACTGGTACGGAAGGACATTAAGGATGTGGAAGGCTTACCCTCTTATTTAGAAAGCTTAAAGAAGAAGATGGAAGGCTAAGATGTACAGAGTATTTAGCCTACAACAACTCGTTTTAGGTTGAAGCTCATGTCTAAAACAATTATGTTACTCACAAAGGAAGAATTATTATGGGTGCTTACCAAGCTATTGCTCCAAAATATCTCATTAGGGCTTCCTACCAAGTTGAAGGAGTTGTAGAGAAAAGCGATGTAATAGGCGCACTGTTCGGGCAAACGGAAGGACTATTCGGACCAGATCTGGACCTTCACGAACTCCAGAAAACAGGGAGAATCGGCCGAATCGAGATAAGTCTGGAGACTCGAAAAGACAAGACTAACGGCGATATAGTTGTTCCATGTAGCCTCGACAAGCCCGTCACAGCTCTAATAGCTGCTGCAGTGGAAAGCGTTGACAGAGTCGGACCTTGTGGTGCTAAAGTCAGTCTACTCAAAATAGAGGACGTTCGTGAGAAAAGGCGCACTGAAATCATCGAACGGGCTAAGAGCATACTTCACAAATGGGTTATTGAAGAAGCGCCCACAATAGAACAAGTCTCCGATGAAATAGCAAAGGCTATCACTCCTTCAGAAGTTACCTCATACGGCTCAGAAAGGCTGGCAGCAGGACCAGATGTCAGCAAGTCGAATTCCATAATCATCGTAGAAGGCAGAGCAGATGTCATAAACCTACTACGAGCTGGCCTAAAGAACGCTATTGCCTGCGAAGGAACTAACGTATCCGACACCGTTGTGAAGCTCAGTAAAAGCAAGGAAGTCACAGCTCTTCTGGATGGTGACCGGGGCGGCGATATAATCTTGGAGGCTCTACTCAGAATAGCTAAGGTTGACTATGTCGCAAGAGCCCCATCGGGCAGAGAAGTTGAAGAACTATCGCCAAAAGAGATACTGCATGTCCTAGAACAGAAGATTTCAGTAAACGAACTCCAAAGAGAGAAAGTCCATCCAAGGCAACGCAGAGCGCCTCGCCCTGAGGAGACAGAAGCTGAGAAACCCGCTTCTACAATCCCGGAGCTTATCCCAGAAACGGAGCCAAATATATCAGTACCCGACGCACTAACGAAGGCCATCTCGGATCTACAAGGCAGCCTAGAAGCCGTTACCCTAGACATTGACCTCAACGTCATAGAAAAGATGCCCGTAAGCGAGCTGGCCGCAAAGCTGCAGAAACTTGAGAATGTGCACACAATCGTATTTGATGGGGTCATAACCCAGAGATTGGTAGACGTTGCTGCTGAGAAGGGTATCAAACGCATAATAGGAGATAGAATATCGGGCGTAGCTAAACGTCCTGTGGACATCGAACTTCTGACTGTAACCGACGTGATGGGTCCGGAGAAGAACTGAGCAGAGACTCAAACACATAGAAGCGCGCGCATAGATTAGGCTCTCAGAGCTGATCACATTTCCTAGAATTGAATAGACTTCCAAGAGATTGAGGGCTGGTAACCAATTGGAACTCGAGACCTATCTCAAAGAAAGAGGTATCTGGTACCGATTTGTTAGCAAAACTGAGACAACTCATACCGCTGACGCCTCCAATGTGACTGGTATACCTCTTAGTAGGATTACCAAGAACTTGGTTTCCCAGACGGAAAAAGGTGAGTATGTTCTCTTGGTTGTGTCTGGTGACAAAAGGGTGGATCTGAAGAAGGCAGCGTTTGCATTGGGTGCCAAGAATGTAAGTACTGTTCCATTCGCAAAAGCTGAGTCTATAAGTGGTTACCCTCCTGGAGGAACTCCCACACTAGGACACAAGACACCGATGAGAACCGTCATCGACAAGCCTCTACTGCATTTTGGAACCATTTTTTGCGGAGGCGGTTCAAGAAGCCTGTTGCTAGAGCTAAAAACAAAAGACATCCTTGAGACAAGCCGAGCTATTGTTGCAGACATCAGTGAATGATAGTCAACTGCAAAATGGTTATATTCGCGCACCCAAGACCAGACTACACTACAAGTCAGCAAGGGTTCTGCCCAATGCCATATGATAAGGGGCTTCAGAATATTCGCGAGAAGAAGCTTCGGGATCTTAAGAGAACTCTTGAAAAGAACAAAGGAGATATCTCAACAATGGAGTCAGACAAGCCCACAGAAGTAACAGACAATACGTTTACCAAAACCGTTAGTGGTCAAGGTCTTGTTGTTGTGGATTGCTGGGCTGTTTGGTGCGGGCCCTGTCGAATGATAGCACCTATTATCGAAGAGCTGGCTCATGATTATGCTGGAAAGATTCTGTTCGGGAAACTCAACGTAGATGAGAACCCCAATACTGCCCAGCAGTACGGCATAATGAGCATTCCTACACTCCTCGTCTTCAAGTCAGGAAACTTGGTAGACCGTATCGTAGGAGCTATGCCACGTACAATGCTTGAACAGCGGATCACGCGCAGCCTCTAGTTCTAACTCGCCCTCTTCCATGTTGGCGAGGTAATGAATCATTGCGCTTCGGACCAACCGCGCTGCTTCTGTTTACTGTCCTACCCTTTATGAAGCATGGTAAAGCCTCTCAGTATAGGGGCCGTGTGTCCGAAGACCGCATGTACAGTCCTGCTCTTCTGGGGAACAATAAGATGATGCCCGTTGACACGAAAATCTTTAGAGTAGTTAGCAGAATAAGTTTTGCATAAGGAAACACGATCAGCGCGCGCTGTAAATGTTCAAGCCACTTCGAAAATGGTGTCCAATCAATTAGTGCAAACCAGAAATGATGAATAGTCAGGAAGGGAATAGATTTTGAAATTGTATGAAGAATCAGCTGAGATCGACGGGAAGAAAATTACTGGATGTCTCATCAAGTTGGAGAACGCTACAGTTGTCCTATTTGATGAGAAGGAAGAAATCCGTTTAGGTACACTTGCAGCAGGAATACCAGACTTCGGAGGCGAACACTATCTCACTTCAGTATTACTCGGGGAGAGAAATGAAAGCGAGGCTAGACTGCTCGCTGAACGAGTGTCAGCCGCGGTTGGAGGCATGGCTCTCGTATCCGTTCATCTTGAACCTTTAGGTGGACTGAGTTCTTTGCCGCCTCTGATGAAGCTAGCTACGGTACTTATCGAGAAGTCTGGAAAGGAGCAGCAGTAGAACTAGGCCCACATTGACCTACAGCAACTTCATTTCTTCCAGCATGATTGACCGAATCGTAAATAAACACGGCTCTCTCAATCTCCGAACAATCCTCAATATAGTCCTAGGAGCTCAGACATTTGGCAATTTACAAGGCAGTCCCTGCAGCGTTTAATCCGTCAGAGCTGGAGAAGAGAATTCTTGAGCTGTGGACTGAAAAGAAAGCCTTTCAGAAACTAGTTGAGTTAAACAAGAACAACGAACATTGGTCATTTCTTGATGGCCCCATAACCGCCAACAACCCAATGGGAGTCCATCACGGTTGGGGTAGAACCTACAAGGACCTCTTTCAACGATTTTGGGCTGCAAGAGGGCGAGAGCTGAGATATCAGAACGGATTCGATTGCCAGGGCCTCTGGGTAGAAGTTGAGGTGGAGAAAGAACTTGGCTTCAAATCAAAACGCGACATCGAAGAATATGGCGTAGCAGAATTCATCAAGAAATGCAAACAGAGAGTGCTGAACTATGCCGCAGTACAGACAGATCAATCCATAAGACTTGGCTACTGGATGGAATGGAACAATACCGATTTCCTTAGACAACTAGCTAAACGTCTTGATACCCCAAATGATACTATGACTATAGATGGGGTTAATGGCCCCATAACTGACAGTGTCGAGCAGATAGTTGGAAGACTTGGTAGACCAGAGATAGGAGGCTCATATTTCACTTTCTCAAATGAAAACAACTACACGATATGGTCAGCCCTTAAGAAATGTCATGAGCACGGCTGGATATACAGAGGAACAGATGTCATGCCTTGGTGTCCTAGATGTTCAACAGCTCTCTCGCAACACGAAATTGTGACTGAAGGATACCGTGAAGTGACCCATCTGAGCGTGTTCGTCAAGTTTCCTCTAAGAAAACAGAAGAATGAGTCACTTCTAGTATGGACAACGACTCCCTGGACTCTCTCATCCAACGTTGCAGCAGCAGTTCACCCGGAGCTATCCTATGTCAAAGTCCTCCACCAGGGAGAGATGCTATGGCTAGCCGAATCAGCTCTGGAAAGAGTCTTCCCGAAGAAACCGGAGATACTTGACAAGCTACTTGGTCACGAAATGGAAGGTTGGACGTATGATGGCCCCTTCGACGAATTGCCGGCCGAACAATCCTCCGGAGCCGTTGAGGCGCATCGAGTCATACCCTGGGAAGAGGTGAGTCAATCAGAAGGCACTGGGATTGTTCATATTGCACCTGGATGTGGAAAAGAAGATTTTGACCTCTCGAAGGAATTCAATCTTCCAGCAGTTGCACCATTGGATGAATATGGGAACGTTATCTCGAATTTTGGCTGGCTAACTGGTATGAACGTTTACGAAACCCCTAAACGTGTTATTGAAGACCTTCACAAGAAAAATATTCTTTTCAGGTCAGAGAATTATGTTCACCGCTATCCTGTTTGTTGGCGTTGTGGAAATGAGCTTGTCTTCAGAATGGTGGATGAATGGTTCATTTCCATGGGGAAAACTCTGGACAAACCTCCTGAAGAAGTGACGGATGAAGAGCGAGAAGACAATCTCCGCTACCAGATAATCCAAACAGCCATGCAGATTAGGTGGATTCCCTCCTTCGGATCACAGCAAGAACTTGACTGGCTTCTCAACATGAAGGATTGGATGATCTCAAAGAAACGCTACTGGGGATTAGCACTTCCAATATGGCTGTGTGAAGAATGTGGAACTTTTGATGTGATAGGAAGCAGAGAAGAGCTTGAGAAGAAAGCGATTGAAGGATGGAAAGAGTTTGAGGCACACACACCTCATAGACCTTGGATAGATGCTGTCAAGATCAGGTGTCCAAAATGCGGTGCAAAGGCTTCAAGAATACCTGAAGTAGGCAATCCTTGGCTGGACGCAGGAATTGTCGCCTATTCCACTCTGGACTATAGGCACAATAGGGCTTACTGGCAGAGTTGGTTCCCTGCTGACCTGATTTCCGAATCATTTCCAGGTCAGTTTCGAAACTGGTTCTACTCTCTTCTTACAATGTCAACCATAATGGAGAGAAAAACACCAGCGAAGACCTGTTTCAGCTACGGGTTGGTTTTTGCAGAAGACGGTCGAGAGATGCACAAATCATGGGGCAATGCCATCTGGTTCGATGATGCAGTAACAAGTATCGGCGCAGACGTTATGAGGTGGCTCTACTGTCGAACAAAGCCTGAAGGCAATGTTCTATTTGGATACAAGAAGGCCGAAGAAGTCAGGAAACAACTCTTTCTCCCATTATGGAACATATACAGTTTCTATGTGACGTACGCTAACCTTGACAATTGGACTCCAAGCCACTCAACGAACCAGTATTCACTATTAGACAGATGGATGCTCTCGAAGCTTCAAAGACTAGTTATTGATGTCACTGAGAATCTAACGAACTATGACCCAACAGAGGCTACAGTCAGAATAGAGAAATTCATTGAAGAACTATCAACATGGTACATAAGGAGATCCAGAAGACGTTTCTGGAAGAGCAGAGTTGACGATGACAAGAATGCAGCATACACAACACTATACCAATGTCTCGTTACCTTAACAAGAATCTTAGCCCCATTCACGCCATTTATAGCTGAAGAGATCTATCAGAATCTAGTAGTGGGTATTCAGCCAGATTCTCCACAGAGCATACACCACGCTCCATGGCCGGTAGAAGACAAATCTCTCATCGATGACAAACTGATAGAAGACATGGACATCGTTGTCACGGTGGCCAGTCTAGGCCGCTCTATTCGAAGCAAATCAGGAATCAAGTTAAGACAACCTCTCCCACGAGTTGTTGTCGTTGCTTCAAAGGAGAACCTCGGCCATCTTGAAGGATTCATTGACCTCATAAGAGACGAGTTGAATGTCAGAGATGTTGAATTAACAACTCAGGAAAGTGATTTGGCGAGACACCAGTTAAGTCTCATTCCCAGCAGACTGGGTAAGAAGTATGGTATCCTATATCCCAAGCTCAGAGAAGTTGTAGCCAAAATGAGTGCTGAAGATCTGGTTCGTTCCATCAGAGAGAAATCTTCTGTGGATATCCAAGTTGATGAGAGAACTATTACCCTCCTTCCGGAAGACGTTGAAGTCAAAGATGTACCAAGGGAAGGCTATGGGATGGCTGAGGACAATGACATAATGATAGGCTTGGATATGGTTATCTCGAAAGAGTTGGCAGTTGAAGGTCTAGCTAAGGATATCGTAAGAAGGATTCAGAATCAGCGCAAAGAAGCCGGTTTCAACATAGCTGATGAGATAGAGACATACTATGAGACGGGACCGAAACTCAAAGAAGTCTTCTCATCCTATGGAGAATACATATCTTCTGAGACTTTGACCAAAGTGCTTGAAGACGGGGTTCCTCCAAAGAATGCCTTCGTAGCCGAATACACTCTTGAAGGAGAACCACTAAAGATAGGACTTGTGCAGATTAGAAAAGACCAGACCTAGACGAACATCCGCCAGACTGACGTGGAGAAGTATTGAATGAAAGTTTTAGACTCTAGGAGGTTCAGTTCCTTTGGCTTGGCTTCAGGCGTGATTTTCTGGATAGTCACTATCCTATCGATAGTTGCTAATCCTTGGTTCTCATTAACTAATAATGCTTTCAGCGATTTGGGAGCGTCGAGTGCGAATGCCCCTTGGATCTACAACTATGGTCTAGTCGTCGCTGGTGGCGTTGCTCTTCTGTATTCTGTAGCTTTGATGGATTGGTCTACAAATAAGGTTGAGGTTGCTGGAAGCGCTTTCATGTTCATCTCGGGAATCTTTCTTGCACTGATAGGCATCTACCCCTCAGGAACTAGAGCACACACTTTCGTTTCTACGTGGTTTTTTCTGCAGACGGATCTAGCTATAGCTTCATGGGGCATAGGATTGATAATTGCGAAGAAAAGGCTCTTGGGTATTCTTTCTGTAGCCGCTGCTATTCTTGCTCCTGTTGTAGGTGAGATGGTGATGTGGCCGTCAGTCGCGGTCTTAGAAGCTTATGGTATACTAGTAATCATGGGCTGGATGGTTCTGATTTCAGAATTCGTCACTAGGAAACAACTTGGTGTACATCTTTGAACTATCGCTCATGTTCTGGGCAGATTCCAGAACCCGGAGGGTCATCATCTAGATTTTCTTAACTACTTCTTCGCTGAATAGTCGGAGCTCATCCATCCTGGTGTTGGTGACTTGCCTTTCAGAACCTATGACAAAGTGAGTTATCCCTGAATCAACTACATTGCGTATCTGGCTCAGACATTCCTCAGGAGTCCCAAGAATATACCTCGCTTGAACAATCTCCAGCCACTTCTCATAGGATGTTGCGTATCCTATCGGGAGGCTCTGATAGTCTTTCTTGAGACGTTCACCAAGCTCCGATTCGTTGTGGTAGATTCCGAGCATGAAATAATATGATTTCTCTATCTCAGAAGAAGTTCTCCCAATCTGAGCGCAATAATTCTCCAGCATCTTCATCTTCTGTAGATATTGGCTTAAGGGGCCGAATCCATTCCAGCGGTCTGCATATCTTGCAACAACTCGTAACGTGTATCTTTCGCCGCCCCCTCCAATTGTTATTGGGGGATAAGGTTTCTGCAGAGGCTTTGGCGCGGAGAGCGCTCTTTCTATGTGATAGTATTCTCCGTGGTAGGACGGCCTATCTTGAGTCCACATCCTCTTTATGATTTCTAGGCTTTCTCTGAGACGGCGGATTCTCACTCGAGGATCTGGAAAGTCGTAGCCATAGGATTCATGTTCATCCTTGTTTCCGCCGGAGCCAATCCCAAATTCTAACCGCCCTTTGCTTATTATGTCAAGGCTTGCAGCCATCTTAGCTAGTAGGGCAGGATTTCTGAAGTTGTTACACAAAACCATTGAACCGATTCGTATGCTCTTGGTACATGTCGCCAAAGCTGAGAGAATTGTCCAGCATTCAAGTCTGGAGTCTCCGGTAGCTAAGTGATCTCCGAACCATATTGCATCGTATCCAAGTTCTTCACATTGGAGAGCTATTGTTTTGAGCGTTTCCCAATCGTTTGGTGAATTGCATCTTGCGCTCAGCTGAACCGTGAATTTGACGTCGGTCAAGGAACTAACCCGTAATCACGGAGTCTGTACACTGTATTTAGCTTTGCCCATGGGATTTCAAATTACGTAACACAGTTGAACAGACGATCATCTTAGCAGCGACCGACGACAACCAGTTCTGGCGTATGTTTAGTCATACGCAATCTTTCTTAATGTCATGATTTATCGTATCTATCAGTCTTCGTAGGTAAGGGCTGTCACTATATTCTTCTGTCTTCTCTTCGAATCTGTCCTGATCAGGTATCCCATCCGGATCCATGAATGTGCTAACGGATATCTTGTCTATCTTGAGTCCAGTGTTGTCATAGAGCAGTTCGATAGCAAGCCACACACGTTGTTGAATTGTTCCAGCCAAGTCGTATTTGTATGCCCTTACGGATTCCTTTGATTTCTCCACATTGTCCATATGTTTCGTAAGGACTTTGGCCACGCAATCCAAACTAGCCATTAGTATGTTCCCTCTGGAGGGAGGATTTGGGAGAGAAAAATAAACTTTCTCGATTATCTGGGGACAAGTTTTAACGGTGGATATGATGTGTATGTGCTTGGACCCGTCGTTCAGCTTGGATAGGACGCTGGCTTGCGGAGCCGGAGGTCTAGGGTTCGAATCCCTACGGGTCCGCTAATCCATGCCTAAGCATGTACTGTTTGTTGTGAATCAGCCTGCTCTACCACAATCTGTCCAGCTCTCAGCTTCTGCTGAGAGAAGGCTGACAGCTTCAATTCTCTCTACTACGGTTGGTTCCTCAATTTCATCGAAGAGCTGGAAAATCCATTCAACTACGTCCATGACTATCAGGTCCCTCATCGCAACAATATACCAGTAGTATGTAGCAGAGCTCTAATCCTCTGTGAAGTAACCGTATGGACAACGTTCCCATATCTGGGGAGCGACAAATCCGGTCAAGTATCTCCAATTATCTAGAACAAGAACCTGCAGCGCGTCTCAGACGGGGGGCTTCGAGAGGATTTGGCATACTTGATATAGGAAAGTTAGAATATCATACTTCTGTCCTATACAGTCTTTCAGTCACATTGAGGTTGCGCGATGAGTCAACGAGGACTAGGCGAGAAAGTCGTACGCTTGACAAAGAAGCAATCTCCATGGATGGCTGACTTGGTTGAAGATAGCAAGCTTGCTCTTGACCTTAACACTGTGTATGGTCTTGATACGAGGATTCCTCGAGGAAGCCCTTGTCCTCTCTGTAAGGGCGTAAGGATGCTTTGCCACAAGACAAGCTGCCCAATTACTGCAAAACTCTACTCATACATGAGAATGAAACCGAACATTGATCGGACGAACCTTGACGGTTCGTCACCACCAGGCATCTTCATCGGTCGGTTCGGATACCCAAAAGTGTACGCAGGTCCAATGGTTCCTCCAATACACGGAGACACAGAGATATTTGACCTACCCGAAGCTTGGTTCGGCAAATCAATGAATGAAATAGTGGATTTCAGATTTCAGTTGGTCAGGGGTGAACATCTGGTTGACGCCAGAAACCCAGAAGATGGCGGAAAAATCCTTGATGAGACACGTTATCTGGCCATGGCTGATAGGAGTGTGGACGTTGAGCTCGAACTCAGAGAAAAGCCTCGGAAAACATTTGTTTTGAACGATGAGATACAGCCAATGGGCCCATCTGCGAGACTGAACTTTCTGAAATCAGGGAACTTCAAACTAGATCAATGGATTGAGAAAGCCCACTATGACTACGATCTCAAATCAGCGGAGGCGGTCAAGAACCTATATGATAGAGGGACTCCCGTATCCAAGATCATGAAGGCTCTGAGTGTTGGAGCATTCGGTGTTAGAAAGAGGAGACGACTGGTCCCGACACGTTGGAGTATAACAGCCGTAGATAGCATGCTGGGTCTCGACCTAATCGAGAATGTCAAAGAATATCCTATTCTTAACGAGTATCAGATTTACGAATCAACCTACCTAGACAATAGATTCGAGATCATAATGATTCCCGAAGGCTGGAAATATGAAGCCATTGAGGCGTGGTATCCTGGAACGGTCTGGAATCCGTCAAGCAATGATATATTCATGTTCGGCGATTGGGAAAATCGCCATGGACGAAAGGAGTATGCAAAGATGGGTGGATGCTACTATGCGGCGAGGCTAGCAGTAAACGAGCTACTCCACAAAGAGAGAAGACAAGCCGCAGCCATAGTTCTGAGGGAAGCACACCCTGACTACATTATGCCTGTTGGTGTATGGCAAGTGAGGGAAAACGTCAGAAACGCCTTGAGGAATCCCCCACTAAAATACAGTCGCTTTGAAGATGTCCTCACCCGACTCAAAACGAAATTCGATATCAATCTCGAAACATGGTTGAAGAACAGTGTCCTTCTGACAGATCAGCTGAGGCAAACGAAGCTTACCAATTTCTTCTGATTGTAGCATAACTCCAATCGATGCTCAGGTTTTTTGGGAAGCCAACAGAATTCAGCATATTCGAGCATATTCCTTATTCCCTAGAAACTCTTACTATCCCTCATGCTAACTGGAGTCGTCGGCAAACCCAACGTTGGAAAATCCACCTTCTTCAGTGCAGCCACTCTTCTACATGTGCCAATCGAGAACAGACCATTTACAACAATCAAACCAAACCGTGGAATAGCTTATCTCAGAAGCGAATGCGTCCACAAAGAATTAGGTGTCACAGACAATCCAAACAACAGCCTATGTGTAGATGGCATACGCCTCATCCCAGTTGAACTGATTGATTGTGCAGGCTTGGTTCCCGGTTCTTGGCAGGGAAGAGGCCTAGGCAACTATTTCCTGGACGAGGTCAGGAAAGCTGACGCCCTTATTCACGTCGTCGATGCAGCCGGTGCCACTGACGAGGAGGGACGTACCTGCCCTCCTGGAACTCGTGATCCACTTAAAGACGTAGAATTTCTGGACCGCGAGATTAGCATGTGGCTTAGCCAAATACTTCAAAAAGATTGGCGCAGAATCGCCCAAACAGTCGAGCTGACTCACAGCAGTCTTCAGGAACCTTTGACTGAACGTCTGAGCGGATTAGCCATAAAGAAGGAGCACATAGCTCAGGCAATCGAGGAGGCAGATGTTGATCCTGAGAAACCGACGAAATGGAGCGAAGAAGATCTTCTCAGATTCGTCCATATTCTAAGACATATTTCCAAACCGATGCTAATAGCCGCTAACAAGATAGATCTTCCATATGCGGAAGAAAATATCAAAAGACTAAGAGACGCAGGCCTTATAGTCATACCCTGTAGCTCTGAGGCAGAGCTCGTCTTGAGAAGAGCATCTGAAAAAAGGTTGATTAACTATACTCCCGGAGACTCAACCTTCGACATAGTTTCAGACAGCACTACGACTGAACAAAAGAGAGCTTTGGCTCTAATCAAGGATCGCATACTCTCAAAATGGGGTACCACTGGCGTTCAGGACGCAGTCAATGCAGCATACTTCAGTCTGTTGAATATGATAACCGTCTTTCCTGTCGAGAATACCGACCGATATACTGATCACAACGGGCGTGTCCTCCCTGATGTATACCTTGCACCGAAGGGAACAACCTCTAGACAGTTCGCATATATGATCCACAGCGACTTGGGAGACGGTTTCATCTATGCCATGGACGCAAGAACCAAGATGCGATTGGGTGAGGAATACCCACTCAAGGATAGAGACATCATTCGAATAATCTCTGCTAGAGGGCATAAGTAAGTCTGCTTTGACCGGAGATTGCATAATTGCTATACGATGAATCAGTAAATAGCAATCTGAGCAAAGCCGCTGAGGTCTTCAACACTCTCCATGGGGTTGAGGCCATTGCAGAACCATTATCAGTGATCGGGAGAATCATAGAGGTGAAGTTCTCAGGCTCCATGTGCCATACGTGCGGCATATCTGATTACTTCGACGATTTTGCGTCAATCTCAGAGAACATGTATGGGATACCTTTTGCTGTGTGGGAATATGAGGCAATACCCGGTGTTGAGCCCAAGTTCTTAGTCAGAATCGTGAGATTGGACTTTCTTGAAGAAATAAGGGAAGCTATGAAGGTGGTGGGAAATCTAGTAAAGCAGAGGATGCAGGAATTCGAAGAAACTGGGAAATGTGAAGAGAGGTTGTTCGAGGAATTGTGCTTCTGCCTACTCACAGCCAACTACACCGCGGAAGGAGGCATAAGAATCCAGAAGACTATTGGCCATTCTTTTTGCAATCTGGAACAGGATGAGCTATCTGCGAGACTGAAAAGGTTGGGCTATCGTTTTCCAACATCTAGGGCAAACTATATTGTTGAATCGAGGAAACTGCATCAGAAGCTCGGTGAAACATTGAAGAAATATGCCAATGGAGTAGAAGCCAGAGAATGGCTAATCGAAAACGTTAAAGGCTTTGGATACAAGGAGTCGAGTCATTTCCTTAGAAATGTAGGATTTTATGACGTCGCGATTATAGATAGACACATACTAAGATTGTTGAAAGATAAAGAACTGATATCAGAAATTCCAAAAACACTCAATAAGAAGAGATATATTAGAATTGAGAAACTACTTTCAGCTATAGCATATAAACTAGAGATTAGTCTTGGAGAAATGGATCTTTATCTGTGGTATATGAAGACTGGAAAAGTCTTGAAATAATAGTTGACAAAATCTATGTTCTCGATTCGACAAAGCTTAAATATCGTTCTCAATGTGTAGGACGAGAATTATCTTCTAGCGCGCTTCGGATGGCTCCTAATGTTTTCAACCCTCAAAAGGCCAGCATTGCTGAAAATCTATTCCATTCCACTACTTGTCATGATAACTGATACTATGACATTTGCGATCAGTATACTGTTTGCCCTTGAGCTGAACGCTGATATTCTCCAGATAAATCTGATAACGACGTTGGGAATGGTCATGGGTATAATGCTTGAGGTTCCATTCGGAATGCTCTCCGATAGGCTTGGCCGAAAGCCCATGCTGATATGGTCTCGAACAATAGTGATTTTTGGAACCCTAATCAATGTCTTTGCGACAAATCCCAACCACCTTATCATTTCATCACTATTGGGGGGTCTCGCCGGTGGTGAGTTCTTTCCAATACTTCTCTCAATGATTGGCGATGTCACTGAGGTCAACAAGCGTCAGGAAGCCATCAGTACAATGTTTCTTTTCTCAAGCTTCGGAATGCTAATCGGTCCAATAGTATGCAGTTCACTTCTACTCCTACCGATAGTCAAGCTGAGATCTATCTATCAGATAGTTCTCGTCGGCCAAGCTGCTCTCGTATTCTACATCGCAGGAATGGTCCATGAGACAAAATCCAAGCCCATGGAAGGAAGCCAAGTTAGCACCAAAGTCTACCTCACAGACCTGTTGCGACAGAGGAACTTCCAAATGCTACTGTCCATGGCCTTCTTCTTCTCTCTTTCCAGATCAATAACTGGAACATACATCCCGATATATGCAAAGAAGGCTCTTCTTCTCTCTGATGCGGAGGTAGCCTCATTCTCAGTATTCGGAAATCTGGCAGTCATGATCATGCGCTTTGTGTCAGCATCATTCGTGACAAGAATCCAATCAGGAAAAACCTTGCTGACCATGCAACTTATGGGCGGCGTGGCTGGCATATTATGTATATTCGCAAATAGCTACGTCTCAATCATCATGATTTTGTTTCTATCTGGCCTAAGCTACGGCGGAAACAGAGTTCTTGAGAGCGTATTGGTAGCCAATAATTCTCGCCCCCAGAACCGCGGTGTAGCAAATAGCCTGCAGAATGTCTCCGTCTCCATAGGTGGCATGGCCAAGATTCTCACAACGCCTGTAGTCGATTTCTTTGGTTTCGCGCCGACTTTCCTCGTAGGGGGCATAGTGGGTTTCGCAGCCTTAATTCCACCACTAGTACACAAACCCTTGATCAAAACTCTTCACTCACCAGCTACAACATCAGAGTAGCAGCCTAAGCTGAGTCAAGACACTATTCAAGAGCAACGTTAGAAAAGCCTAAACAAGCTAGTCTGGTCGAAAAGAGCGCACTCCGCCATTGCGCTGCTTCCACATTAGTCACATCCAGAATATGAATCATCTCTTCTTCTCCCGCTCGTAATAGCCAGGTTCCTTCTTGGAGCCAAAACTCTTGACGCCCATTGCTTTCAGTTGCGCCCGCAACCTGACAGCTTCTTCCACTACTAGCTCTTTATGTTCCTCTAAGAAATCGATTATCTGCGTAGCCTCTTCAACGGTCTCGCAACGTCTAATGTAATCAACAGCGTCAGGAAGATGACCTGAAAGCGATTTCTTATCTGCCAAAGCTGGATCAGTGCGAATTGAATCGATGCGGATCCTCATCTTCTTGTCTTCAATCTCCTTCGTGAGATGAGGAAACTCTTTTCGAGCTTTGTCTGCATCCATTTCGTTCAGCAGGAAACATGGTGATTTTCCTCTGAGATAGACTTTTCCAAATCAGAAGATTAACTAGTTCTACAAATCGTGCGTTTCATATTGACTATGCGATTGAGGATGGCTTTCGAAGATCATCTTGCATAACATTCTGTTTGCGGATTATTTCTTAAGAGTTATAGAGGGCGTTTACCAATACGGCAACAATCATCTCGATAGTCAGAATAGTAGTTCGAAGGCTGTGAATAGTGAACATACAAGAGCTCAGCATACCATCAGAAGTAAAGACTCTCCTTGAAGGTCAGGGTCTCACAACACTCTACCCGCCGCAGGAAGATGCTATCAAAGCTGGAGTGCTTGACGGCAAGAATTTCGTCCTAGCCAGCCCTACAGCCAGTGGCAAAACGCTTGTCGCAGAGCTATGCGCACTCAAGCATGTGATTGAGAAGGGTGGAAAGGTTCTCTATATGGCACCTCTCCGAGCCCTTGCGTCTGAGAAATTCGAGGAATTCAAGGCATACACAGTACTATCGAAGCCCGATAAGAAAAGAATACGAATAGCCATAAGCACCGGTGATTTTGACAGCAATGACTCATGGCTTGGTCGATATGACATAATTGTCGTTACCAATGAGAAATGTGATTCGCTTCTTCGGCACCGAAGTGATTGGATTGATTCTGTAACCCTCGTCGTGGCCGATGAGGTGCATTTGTTAAACGACATGGATCGCGGTCCCACACTTGAAGTCACTCTCTCCCGTCTAATGGAAGTTAACCCGAAGATACAGATTCTGGCGCTCAGCGCCACTATCCGGAACGCTTCCGAGATAGCTGAGTGGCTTAAAGCTGAATCAGTCACGACTGACTGGCGTCCCGTTAAACTGGTTGAAGGAGTATACTACAATGGAGAATGCCAGTTCAATGATGGCAGCTCAATCAAAGTCGAAGACATTGATGCCAATCCTGTCGTCAGCCTCGCGGCCCAAATTACACGCAAAGGTGGACAAGCGTTGGTCTTCGCTGAGACAAGGGCAAGAGCCGTGACATATGCTAAGAGTTCAGCACATGTAATCTCAAGGCTCCTTTCAAGGCCTGAAGCGAGGAGTTTGGAAGCCATATCCAAGAGGCTTCTTACCTTGACTGACAGAACACGTTTGGAGGAGATGCTCAGCAAACTAGTTGCAGATGGTGTAGCTTTCCATCATGCTGGCTTATCTTCAGCGTCAAGGAAACTTATTGAGGATTCATTCAAGGAAGGAAAAATCAAACTAATCTCCGCAACCCCAACACTCGCAGCAGGTGTTAACCTTCCGGCTCGAAGAGCCATCATCAGCAGTTATCAGAGATATGAATCTGGGTACGGCCGAAACCCAATTACGGTTTTGGAATATAAACAGATGGCTGGTCGAGCCGGGAGGCCAAAATACGACAAAATTGGTGAATCAATCCTTATCGCAAAGACAAGCGATGAACAGGATTATCTGATGCAGAGCTATGTGATGGCGAAGCCTGAGAGAATCTGGTCAAAGCTGGCTGTTGAGAAGGTTTTGAGAAGTCACGTCCTGGCATCGATTGCGGCTGCCTTTGTTCAATCTGAAGAAGGAGTCAAAGACTTCTTTGAGAAATCATTCTATGCACATCAATATGGTCCTGAAATGATAGATCTTCTTGTAGCTAAGGCACTGTCATATCTCCATAAGGAAGAGATGATTGTTTTTCAAAAACAGTCAGTTGAGGCCACGCCCTTTGGCAGACGTGTTTCAGAACTCTATGTCGATCCGGCCTCAGCAGTCATAGTACGTGACGCTCTACTCAAAGGTGCAGATCATGTTACTACGCTAAGTTTCCTTCACATGATCTGTCATACGCCTGATAATCCTTCCAGATACTATCCACGTAGCAACGAGATAGACAAGCTTCTCGCATATGCCGACCTGCATTCTGACGAGTTTCTTGTCCCTCTGCCACAGCTCGACAATGAGGTCGAGTATCAACGTTTCCTCGGCGAAATCAAGGTTGCCCGCGTCTTGGAAGCATGGATAGATGAGGTCTCAGAGGATCAAATAATCGAAGATTACGGATATGAACCTGGTGACCTATTCCGATTGATCGATTCAGCAACTTGGCTTCTGAACGCAACCTTTGAACTGGGTCGTCTTCTCGGCCATCGCGAATCACTATCCAAGATTCTTGAGGCAAGAGAGAGAGTCGAGAAAGGGGTGAAGAAGGAGCTTCTTCCAATCATGAGTATTAGGGGCGTTGGAAGAATTCGTGGACGAATGCTATTCAATGCCGGTTTCACATCGATTAAGAGTCTCAAAGAAGCATCAATAGAAGAAATCGCCTCAGTTCCAACCTTAGGTCCATCTATAGCCAAGAATATCAAAGAATATGTTGGGGGACTGATAAAGACTGAAGAGCTCCAACGTCTCAAGTCTGAGAAAGAATGGGAGCAGAAGTCCCTCTCAGAGTTCGAGGATAGTCTCGGTGACAAAAGTCCAGAATAGACTGTAAATGTTCTTTCAATTGCTTTCAGAATCTAGCAGTTGTGAATATTTGAGAAGGCTGTAATCCGAGTCTAATGTCTATGAATTCGGGTAGGACATTCTTTGTGAAGTATTCTGTCGGAGTACCATATCTGAAACCTCTGCAGAATGGGATACCGTAGACATAAAATACTCGGCCCCTATGGTAGAAACAGGACTCCTCTCTCATTCCATAGCGAGGGTAGTCTGAGATTCTGAATGGCCAGAGTCTGCATGCAAGTGGTTTTGTCTTTTGGAGCCCGCAAGAGCATTGTCCTTCTCTGAAGAGAAAAGGGCACCAACCATCAATAGTCTTGCTGATAAAGATGCCCTCTGTCTGCTGCGACGCTATATTGTACCCATACTTTCGAGTCAAGTTCAACCACTCCGATGTAGTGAGTTGAACTTGTAGCTGACAACACTGCCCACAGGTCGTACAGGACCAGCTGCGAATTCTTCCCCATGGTACTATCTGCAATACGTCTCAAACCAGAGCTGGAAACTTAAGACTTAGTCCTTTAAGCTTGTCTATTTCAGACCAATTGGCAGACTGAGTAAAATCTGCTCTATATCCCGTAGTTGAAGCTAACCCCGTTTCTCTGTTAGTGCATAATGTTCAAGAAAAGCGCGCGCCATTATTTTCAATGTTGGCTTGTGGACCATCAATTCGATTTGAAACAAGAACGTAAACTACTTATTAGGCTAACAATGATGGGACAGAAGGATGCTCTATGGTCAATGGTACTCACATGTTCTCTTCTGAATCAGTAGCAGAAGGCCATCCAGACAAAGTCGCAGACCAAATATCTGATGCAGTAGTCGATTTCATACTCTCAAAAGACCCTATGGCACGGGTTGACTGCGAGACCCTAGTCATGCAGGGGAATGTAATAGTAACTGGTCAGATTACTACAGACTGCTATGTTGACATTCCAGGAATTGTTCGGACGACGCTGAAAGAAATAGGGTTTGACAATTCAAAGGACGGTATGGACTGGGAGACATGCGGCGTTCTGGTATCAATAACAGAGCAATCACCAGATATTGCCGCGGGGGTCATTGAAACAGATACACATGAGCAAGGCGCTGGAGACCAAGGAATGGTCTTCGGTTATGCTTCTAACGAAACGCCAGAACTTATGCCTCTGCCAATAATGCTAGCACATGGTCTGGTTAGGAGGCTGTCTGAGTGCAGAAAGAAAAGAATTCTGCCATATCTGAGGCCTGATGGAAAGTCACAAGTAACTGTGGAGTACGTAGATGGGAAACCAAAGAGAGTAGATGCTGTAGTCATAGCTGCTCAGCATACCTCAGACATCGACAGAAACAAAATGCGTGAAGATATCATCAATGAAGTCATAAAGAAAGTCATACCGAACAACATGCTTGATGATAGAACAAAATACTACATCAACGAGACCGGAAGATTCGTGGTAGGAGGTACACTCGCAGACTCTGGCCTAACAGGGAGAAAGATAATTGTTGATACTTATGGTGGAGTTGGAAGCCATGGAGGCGGCTGTTTCTCCGGAAAAGATCCTTCAAAGGTTGATAGATCAGGCTGCTATATGGCGAGATATGTCGCCAAGAACATCGTAGCCGCTGGACTAGCTGACCAATGCGAGGTTCAAATATCATATGCCATAGGTGTAGCTCAGCCCGTTTCACTAATGGTTAATACTTTTGGAACAGGCAAGATATCTGATGAAAAGATTCTCCAGCTAATTAGAAAGTACTTCGATATGAGACCTAAAGCAATAATAGAGTCTCTCAGACTCAGGAGACCTATATACAGAAAGACCGCTGTCTTCGGCCACTTCGGTAGAAACGACCCAGACTTCACATGGGAAATGACCGACAAGGCAGAAATTCTCAAAGAATATTTGAAAACAGACAACCTATCTTAGATGGGTTGTCCACAATCTAGGACAATCCTTTCTAGCTACAATACGCTGCGTTGGCACAATCGCTGCTTGAGATCTTTCTATAGTAGACCAAAGCGTCTTCGTCACCATAGTATCCAACCATTCTATGATTATACTCAAAGCCATGCGCCTCATAGAACTGCTGCGCTTCTCTATTGCTCTCTCTAACCTCCAGGCGGACCGTCTCAACCTCAAGTCTTCTAAAGGTCTCTAGTCCAGTTTTCATCAGAGCACTTCCGATGCCATTCCTTCTCTGTTGTGGTAAAACGGCTAAGGAGACAATGTGACCTGTACACCTGTCTTTTGTGGTGATAAGGTATCCAACAATCTGTTTCTCATTCTCTGCTACA
>JBGOZA010000010.1:0-16396 GCA_041480025.1 Bathyarchaeia archaeon
CCTCAGATTAAAAGATAGCAACACACTCCTCGCGCGATCAAGCCTCAATTTAGAATACGGCGCGCACATGGATATCCCTTCAACTCAGCGTAACCATGCTCCTCTTGAGTTTAACACTTAATTAAGTTCATGACATCATAGAGCTCACCATGTCTCCTACCTGAACAGTAGGACATAAATCAGCATGGAAAGGAACACGAACTACTTGTCTCCAATATCAAACCAAGCCAATCATGAAATTCATGTAACGCCATTTTCCGGTTCAGTAGACTCACAAGAATACTACATCAAGTCCCGAGATACGCTTGATTTTGCTCTAAATGAAACCGATGCTTATCAGTCATGGAGAGCGTTTGACCCGGGAAAAGGTCGTACGATTGATGAACGCTACTCTAGGATGCCCGTACTAACCAAGAAAGAAATTCGAGATTATTTTCCTCGGGGCTTTGTCCCTCGTGAACGCGATGTTGAAAGTGGAATAGCCAACCGAGAAATAGAATTTGTGAAGACAAGTGGAAGTACAGGAGACAGTGTAACAAACATCTGGAACCAGAAATGGTGGGATAATTCGGAGAGAGAGTCCTGGAGACTAAACGCCCATGCTGCAAGAGTCGCCACAGGCGAACATCAAGAAGCAATCCTGGCCAATCCTTTGAACGTAGGATTCATCTCTGATAATGTAGAACTCTCAATGAAAGAGCGTAAACTGTCGCGATTTCTATACCTAAATGAGAAAACAAACCCATTGACATGGACCCCTGAACATATGGATAGGATGATAGGAGAACTTGAAGCCTTTAAGCCCGTGATTCTTGAGGCTAACCCTTCTCTGCTAGCGAAGTTAAGTCGATATATTACAGCTTTCAAGAAGAAAGTCTACCAGCCCGAGCTTATTGTGCTGACCTATGAATATCCGTCTAAGCTGCACGATGCACAAATCCGCAAAGCCTTCGGCACTCCTATTGCAAGCTCATACGGAACCACAGAGGTTGGGTACGTTTTCATGCAATGCGAAGAAGGCAAATTCCACCAGAACAGTAAATCCTGCAGAGTAGACTTCCAGCCTTTGAAGCCTGAACATGGAGGTCCAGGCCTCGCAAGAATCTTGGTGACAACATTTGATAATCCTTGGTATGTGATTGTTCGTTTTGACGTAGGCGACCTAGTGCATATTGATAAAGAACAGGTATGTTCATGCGGCATAAGATCGGGCTGGATTATTTCGTCCATTGAAGGCCGATCAAGAAATATCACATTAACCTGCAAAGGAAGAGTGGTGACACTGCGCGAGTTGGACGAGGCGATAAGTTTCCTTCATGGAATCGATGAGTATCAACTCACCCAGATCTCAAAGAAACACTACAATCTAGACCTTGTCAGTCAAAGAACAGACAAAGAGGTTCTTGACGAAGAGGCCAAGCTAACGCTTAGCAAGCTGTATGGAGAAGAAGCGAGATTCACGATAAGCTTCAAAGAAAACATTTCTCCTTCATCATCCGGCAAATACAGCCTTGCTCAAACACTTCTCAACTTTAACATAGAAGATTTCCTAGATGAAAGATATGTTTTCAAAGACATCAAACCAGCAAACGGCTAGGGGGCAAGTATCCAGATGAGAAATCCAAAACCGGTTCATCTTCTTGCAGGAGGAAGAACTAGCACACGAGAAAATCTTTGCAGACTAATTCAGCGCGTATACAAGGATAACGAAATCACTCTGCCCACGATTGCCTATATTGGCGCGGCAAGTGGAGATGATGAATCCTTCTTCCAGAGGACAGCTGAAAACCTTCGCGCAGCAGGAGCGGGAAATGTGATTCATACTTCGCTCTCATCCAATGAAGCTGATCCTGAGAAGGCAAAGAGGATCTTGGGTTCCGCAGACTTAGTCTATATCAGCGGAGGAGACGTGTTTGAGGGAATGCAGAGTCTGGAAACCAAGAACATGGTTGGCTTCTTACAGGGGCTCTACCAACAAGGTAAACCTTTCTTTGGACTCTCCGCTGGCAGTATCATTTTGGCAGAGAAATGGGTTCAATGGAGTGATCCCAATGATGATTCCACAGCTAAGCTGTTTCCCTGTCTAAACATCGCAAAGGTCTTGTGCGATACACATGGTGAGCAGGATAGCTGGAACGAGTTGAAGATTGCACTCAGCCTATCAGAAGACGGCGAGAAAGCATACGGAATCACATCTGGGACAGCAATCATAGTACATCCTGACGGCAAAGTGGAAGCATTCGGGGGAACTGTGAACCAATTCATTCGAAAGAATGAGGAAATCAGCCCGCTTCCAGACTTGCTACCAATGTTCTGAGAATCAGAACCGGTTAAGAAACAAATTTCCTCCAAGACCAAGCAAGAGTCCTATCGGCAGCATCAATCCCAGCGCGCGCGGTTCGATAGAACAATGATTTGCGCCAAGAAGAGTATTTATCAGAGTGAGTCAAAGAAGACTCTGAGATTAGAGGAGAATAATCGACTATGAAGGAAGAAGCGACAGTGGTCGTGCTTGATGCTAGTGCTTTTTTATGGGATACGATCCCTTACAATCAAAAGCTGAACAGCACACTGTAGCAGCGGTTCTAGACGAGATAAAAGACAGGAACGCAAGAATCCGCATGGATGTGGCGATTGAGGTGGGGAACCTCAAGATAACTGAACCGACATCCAAATCCAGAGACCGAATAGTCGCAGTGGCATCCCAGTCAGGTGATATCAACAGCATTTCGCACACCGATATTGATGTCTTAGCCCTCACCCTAGACATCTCTTCATCGGGACGAAGTTGTACGATAGTAACAGACGACTACGCGGTCCAGAACATCTCAGATAAGCTTGGAATAAGTTTCAAAGCTCTCACTTCCAAAGGAATCAAATATCAATTCCAGTGGCGACTCAGTTGCCCTGCCTGTGGTAGAACGTATCCTAAAGAGTTCAAGGGTGGTATATGTCCCGTATGTGGGACACAACTAAGACGAAGAGTAACGAGTAAGAAGAGGAAAGGAGATCTTCTTACTCCCTGATTTCTGATTTCTCTGATGCCAGTATGCGGACATAGTTCGCAGTGCGAACTATCAAGTCGGAGGCTTGTTCCAGAAATTCTAGCAAGTCCCTCATCGCCATTGTTTCCGCAGCATTGAATCTGCGTCCGTTCTGGAGAATAAGCACCTTAGTGGTCAGATATTCATCGTCGATTTCCGATTCACATTTGTCAACTTCTTCAGAGACGGATATGACTTCGTCTCTGCCTTTCTCTAAGGCTTCTATGCTTGCCTGTAGAGCTCGCACGGAACGGACCAGAGTCACCCCAATCTTCCTGTAAGAATCAACTACTTCCGCAGGAACCTTAACCTCTTGTAGAATCTTTACGTTACGCGCTGAATCCTTAATCATGTCCGCCATCTCATCCAGATGGTTCACCAGTCCCTTAAGATCCTCGCGGTACTTTTCCGGGAGTTCACCTTTGCTAAGTTCCTCCATTATGGTCCTTCGAAGATCATCGATCTGAATTTCTTCATTGAACAGTCTGTTAATTGAGGAGTCTACCATCGCATACTCTTTCTTGGAAAAGGCTGTTAGTGCCCTGCTGAGTTCTTCCACTGTTTCGACAGCCAAGATGATGTGCTGCTGAGCCAAATTGAGCGTCTTGGAGCGTCGACGTTGCTCGAACCATCCTAACATTTTGCTGGCGGACATGCTATCATCTTCATTTGCCTAAGCTCTCATTTCCATCTCATAGATAAGAAATATGCTACGATTAGTCTTCACAGATCGCTGTCTTTCTTAATACAGATAAGTGGCGTCCATAATCATCTAGAAAGGGGCACAAGGTTTGTCAAAGGAAAAAGAAGCAATGTTCTACACTCAACTCCAAGATGGCGAAGTCAGATGCGATCTATGCGGAAGGCGATGCCTCATAACAAAAGGAGGACAAGGAACGTGCCTGGCCAGAACAAACAAGGAAGGTATTCTCTATACAATATCGTACGCCAGGTCATGTAGTACATCTGTTGATCCCATAGAGAAAAAACCTCTATTTCACTTCCATCCAGGGGCAAGAGTCTTATCAGTATCATCTCCTTTCTGCAACTTCTTCTGTCGCTTCTGCAACAACTGGACAATCAGCCAACAGCGGTCCATATCACTTACAGAGAAAACGTCTCCAGAACAGGTAGTAGATGCAGCCAAACGGACCAAGAGCCTTGGAATAAGCTACACCTATACAGAACCCACAACGTTCTATGAATGGGCTTATGATTCTTCAAAACTGGCCCACGAGTCCGGTCTTATCAACACTATTGTCACAAATGGCTACATGACTCCAGAGGCTGTCGAAACAATTAGTCCTTACTTGGACGCAGCGACGGTGGATTTCAAAGGAGGAGGAGATCCCAAGTTCTATAGAGAAATGATGAGGGTGCCATCCGTCGAACCTGTATACGAATGCCTGAAAGCTCTGAAGAAGTGCAAGATTCATCTTGAGATAACGAACCTTGTAGTACCTGAATACGGTGATTCAGAAGAATATCTGAGAGAACTGGCTTCTTGGATTCGATCCCACCTCGGCCAAGACACACCCTTCCACATCCTCAGATTCTATCCCAACTATGAGCTCATCGACTTACCTTGGACCTCCTTAACTACAATAACTCGGGATGTCAAGGTTGCCAGAGAAGAAGGATTGAGGTACGTATATGCAGGTAACGTCTCAGGCCATGATGGAGAGAACACCAACTGCCCTAGATGTGGCAAACTGCTCATTCGTCGTGATTCTTTCAACATAACATCATGGTGTCTAACGTCTGAAATGAGTTGCCCAGACTGTCATGAGAAGATACCAATAGTGGGAGTCTACCATCCATAGCTTACGTTTCTGCCGTCGCATAGTCTATTGTGACCATCGAATCTGGTCTGGCATGGAAAAGGGCTGATGCGGAGCCCTGGTTCACAGCAATCTCCAAGAAGCCTCCGCTTCCCTTGATGACAACAGGGCACTGACCAGGCACCTCGCAATATGTTTCTGATACAGTGGCGATTTGGCTAATCCGACCAATATTGACTCGGACAAGATGCCCAGATTCCCAGGATCCAATTGAAGAAGCCGAAATGTTTGTAGTGATGTTTCCAAACCAATCAATATGAAGGACTTCCCCAACTATTCTTGTGGGCTCTGCCCTGAATAATCCCCAGGATAAATCGACGGTTTTAACGCAACTAGGTCCCAGCTCATGGAGTCCAACACCGTTTGCTAGATGCCCTGCAACGTGCGCAAATACATCTCTGCCTTCAAAAGTGGATGAAATTGATGGAGCCATGTATTCTGTCCTTGTTATCTCCACTACGTCAAGAATACCTTGAGAACGAGCTGCTGGAATCAGCACGCCGTTATCAGGTCCTACTAGATATCCACGCTTCGTTCTTATTGCCAATCTCTTCCTCTTAGTTCCGACACTGGGGTCTACGACCACTACATGTATGCTTTCATCTGGGAAACAGATTGAAGATTGAGAAAGAATGTACGATGCTTCTCTCACATCGTGTCGAGCTATGAGATGCGTGATGTCAATTATGTTGGCGCTAGGACAAACCTTCAGTATTGTTGCTTTCATGGCAGCTACATAGTGGTCCTTAAGTCCGAAATCAGTCGTCAGAGTAATGATAGGTTTTGGAAAGGTCATCATTTGACTTCAACTTTCAAGAGGAATAGGATTCCAAAATATTTATAGGAAGAAGTAGCTTTTTCTGGCCTTGTATCTCGAGTTTTCAGTAGTGATTGAACTTGTCAGAAAAGGCTGCACCAGAATCCTCACCTGCCCCCCAGGAAACCAAAAACAGAAAGCACTTGGAGGAGCTAAAGCAGACTCTCGATGAGAAACAGAAAATCGCCGACGAATACCTTGAGAGACTCAAGTATCTTCAAGCAGATTTTGAGAACTACAAACGAAGGATTGCGCGAGAAACACCCCTTATGAGTGAAGCTGGGGTGAAGCGGATAGTGACTGAACTCCTCACAGTCTTGGATGAACTTGACTGTGCCTTGGCATCAGCAATAGACTCAAAAGGAAACGGACCTATAGTAGAAGGAGTAGAGATGGTCAACAAGAAGCTCTTCTCCATTCTAGAAAAGGAAGGTCTCGTAAGAATCGAGGCTGTAGGCCAGAGATTTGACCCGAACAAGCACGAAGCGTGTATGAAAGTCATCACTAAGGACCTTGGGGAGGGAATGATCGTCGAAGAGATCAGGCCGGGATACATGTTCAAGGGTCAAGTCATACGTCCAAGTATGGTAAAAGTGAATTCTTCAAACTAGAGGCAAGTAAAATGACACAACAATCACAGAAAGAAAAGATATTGGGGATAGACCTTGGAACAACCAATTCAGCAGCGGCCATAATGGAAGCCGGACATCCATTAACCATTCCAAGCGTCGAAGGACCCACAATGGCTGGGAAGATGTTTCCCTCTGTAGTGGCTTTCACAAAAGAAGGTCAGTTGCTTGTAGGTGAATCCGCCAAGCGGCAAGCAATAACAAATCCTGAAGGAACAGTCTTCGAAATAAAGCGCAAGATGGGAACAGACTATAAGATTTCCATCTACGGAAAGACGTACACGCCACAACAGCTCTCAGCATTTATTCTGCAAAAGATAAAGAAGGATGCCGAGATCTTTCTGGGCTCGCCTGTCAAAAAAGTTGTAATAACTGTTCCGGCACACTTCAACGACAACCAAAGGCAAGCCACAAAAGATGCGGGTGAAATCGCTGGCCTGGAGGTTGCACGCATAATCAATGAGCCAACAGCAGCCTGCCTATCATACGGGCTGGATAAAGCTGGAAAAGAACTCAAGATTCTTGTTTTCAGCTTCGGAGGAGGCACCCATGATGTGACACTCATGGATTTTGGAGGAGGCGTTTTCCAAGTACTATCGACAAGTGGAGATACTCAAACTGGAGGTGCAGATGTTGATAACGCCGTCCTCAGCTACCTTGCTGACGAGTTCAAGACCCAGAGCGGGATTGATCTCAGAAATGATAAGATGGCTATGATGAGGCTAAAGGATGCAGCAGAAAAGGCCAAGATTGAACTGTCGAACCTCTTCACTACAGATATCAGTCTGCCATTCATAGCATCAGATGCATCTGGACCAAAGCATCTACAAATGACATTAACACGTACGAAACTCGAGCAGCTAGCTCTGCCAATAGTCCAGAAAGTGAGAGACCCTATACTAAGAGTATTGACAGATGCGAAGTTACAGCCTAAAGATGTGGATAAAATAATCCTCATCGGCGGAATGACTCGAATGCCTATGGTCAGAAAATTCATAGAGGATACGCTTGGAAAAGCCCCAGAAACTGGTGTGGACCCAATGGAATGTGTCGCAGTGGGTGCCGCTATACAAGGTGCTATTCTTGCTGGGGAAATTCATGATATCCTCCTCCTAGATGTGACGCCTCTGTCTCTTGGGATAGAAACACTAGGTGGAGTTACAACGAAGCTTATCGAACGCAATACTACAATCCCAACACGCAAGAGTCAGATCTTCACAACTGCGGCAGACTTCCAGACAACTGTAACAATACATGTAATTCAAGGTGAGCGCACGATGTCTGCAGACAATCTGTCACTTGGTATGTTCAATTTAACAGGAATACCTCCTGCACCAAGAGGAGTGCCCCAAATAGAAGTCACCTACGATATCGACGCCAATGGCTTGCTCAACGTGACCGCGAAGGACTTGGCAACCAGCAAAGAACAGAAAATAGCGATCACAGCTTCCACAAAACTTGACGAATCATCTAAGAACAAAATGGTTAGAGAAGCAGAGCAGTTTGCTGAGCAGGACAGATCGAGGAAGGAGGAAGCTGATATTCGCAATAACGCTGATTCAATCCTCTACACTGTGGAAAAGACGAAACAGGATTTGAAAGACAAGATTAACAAAGAGGACTTGGAGAGACTGGACAAGGCTTCAGCGGATCTTAGGCAGGCAGTCGCAGGAAAGGATGTGAACGAGATACGTTCAAAGCTAGATCAGCTCACGAAGATTCTCCAAGAGGTAGGGACGGCAGCGTATCAACAGGCGGCAGGTGGACAAGCTCAACCAGGTCCTCAACCAGGTCCTCAACCAGGTCCTCAACCTGGAGAGCCAAGCTCCCAAAACCAAGGAGAGCGTACAGTCGACGCTGATTACAAAGTTGTTGACGAAGATAAGGATAAGAAATAGAGATGGGTTCCTACCTCTACTAGTTTTTCTCAGTTGGGAGCCTATCGATGAGTACGACAAGGGACTACTACGAAGTACTCGGTGTATCTAAAGGCGCTAGCAAAGATGACGTAAAGACAGCCTACCGAAAACTGGCAATGCAGTATCATCCTGACCGCAACAAGAGCCCGGAGGCTGAAGAGAAATTCAAAGAAATCTCTGAAGCCTACGCAGTGCTCTCAGACGACGACAAGAGGCATCAGTATGATACGTATGGGCATGAGGGAATCAACCAGCGGTATTCGACAGAAGATCTGTACAGAGGTGCAGACTTCGGCGATCTTTTCCGAGACTTCGGGTTCGGAGGCGACATATTTGATCTCTTGTTTGGACAGCAGCGTGCCTCAAGATACGGCGCTCAACGAGGTCAAAGTATCCGATACAATATGGAAATCACACTAGAACAAGCATTCAAAGGGCTAGAGACAGAAGTTGAAATTCCTAGAACAGAACAATGCAGCACTTGCAGTGGCTCAGGCTCAGCTCCGGGCTCGTCAACGAGACAATGCACTACCTGTAAAGGAAGAGGCCAAACAGAGTATGCTCAAAACACACCATTTGGCCAATTCGTCCAAGTCACTACATGTAGAGCCTGCGGTGGAAGAGGATCCATAATCGACTTCCCATGCCCAAGATGTCATGGAAGCGGAAGAGCACAAGAAAGGAGAAAGATACGAATCAAGATTCCGCCAGGCGTTGACACAGGTTCAAGGCTTCGTCTAGCTGGTGAAGGAGACGCTGGCAGCAGAGGAAGTCCGTCTGGAGATCTATATGTTGACATATCCGTAAAACCCAACAACGTATTCGAACGAAGCGAGAGCGATATTCTGCTTACTCTCCCAATCAGCTTCGCTCAAGCCGCACTCGGTGCGGAGATAGATATTCCCACACTTGAAGGTCAAGCCAAACTTAAGGTTCCCGCTGGGACTCAGACCCACACAGTCTTCAAACTCCGAGGAAAAGGTATGCCTCGCCTGAACCAGTATGGGAGAGGAGACGAGCTCGTAAGAGCAATAGTGGAGACTCCAACACGACTGACAGCGAACCAAAGAAAACTACTAGAAGATCTTGGAAAAGAGATGGGCGAAACATCACGAAAACATGGAATCTTTGGCTAGAAGGGCGTCAAATGCGGTTGCTAATCATTAGTGACATACATGGACATCTCGAAAATATCCTGCCGCTTTCACAAATTGTTAAGAAAGATTCTCCATCCGCGATACTAATCTGCGGCGACATAACTCATTTTGGAACACTATCAGATGCAGCGAACATCCTCAGAGCGTTCACAGAATTGGGATTGACCCTGTATGTTCCAGGAAATTGCGACCCTCCTGAACTCGCTGAGCAACCTATTCTGGAAGAAGCTGTGAACCTTCATGCCAAGTGCATACCTATTTTGGGTTCTTTCTTCATAGGTGTGGGCGGAAGCATTCCGACTCCTTTCAAGACTCCGTTTGAAAATGGAGAGGAAGAAGTCAATCAGATACTAGAGTCTGCAGTGGGGCAGTGTCCCAATGCGTTTCCAAGACTACTTGTCTCTCACAATCCACCATACGGCACATATGCAGACAAGACTCTGATAGGTCAACATGTTGGCAGCAAATCCATCAGGAGTTTCATAGACACTAATTCTCCGATAATAGTTGCCTGCGGTCATATTCATGAGTCTAGATCATCACATACTGTCGGCAAAACCATCGTGATCAATCCTGGGCCTTTCCACAGAGGCTACTATGCTATTGCCGAAGTTGGCACTGAGGTGTCTGTAGTTCTCAGAGAAATCTGAAAACAGATTCCCTCCACCGAGACATTCGTGCGTCAAGTCTAAATATGGGGACCTCGTTTTGGGCTTACTTAATCTCACCTATCTTGGATAACCAAGAAATGCGAGAAGGAATTGGAAGACATTCCAGAAGAAAGGAACAATAGAACCAAAATATCACTGAATAAGAGGTATGACGCTTGCCAGTAGCAAAAGGAGATTTCATCCTAATTGATTATACAACCAAAATAAAGGAAACAGGCGAGACTTTCGACACCACCTCAGCAGATGAGGCCAAGAAGAGCAATATTTTCAAAGAGAACGCTCGGTATGAACCGATGCTAGTTGTTGTTGGTGAAAGCTGGGTTCTCAAAGGTTTAGATGACTCTCTTGTCGGATTAGAACCCGAGAAACAGTCAACCATAGAGGTCCCACCAGAGCAAGCTTTCGGTCCGAGAGACCCCTCCAAGATTCGTATGATACCCGCTGCCAGATTCAGACGACAGGATATTCGACCTTATCCCGGAGCAGAGATAGAAATTGAAGGAAGATCCGCAACAGTGCGTGCTGTAGGTGCAGGAAGAGTTCAAGTTGACTTCAACCCACCTTTGGCAGGAAAGACCTTGGTCTACGAACTGGTAGTCAAGAAGACCATAACTGAGCGAGAAGAGAAAGTCCAAGCTCTGATCCATAGAAGGATACCAAACGTCGACTTGGGAAAATTCAAGCTGACTCTGGGAGAAGAAGACGTGTCGATTGAGGTTCCGGAAGAAGCAACATATCTTGAAGGTGTAGAAGCTGCAAAGAAAGGCTTGGCTACAGACATTCAGAACTTTCTCTCAGATATCGAGAAAGTTGTTTTCACTGAGGTCTTCTTGAGTCAGAAGCCTGATCAGGTTCCCTCTCAACAAGAGCCCGTACAAGCGAACGGCTCAGAGGGCACACAATCTTCTCCTTAACCTCAAGTATCTTGCACTTGTCTCCATCAACAAGTCCTGGTGGAGCACAGACTCGGCTGTTGAGACACCGGAGGTTCCTACATCCTTGAGGACGAAATGTTATAGTTGCCAATTTGAATGAGACTCTAGGTTCAAGCGCTGCTTCAAGACTAGATTCCTCAACTTCTACCACTCGTACACCTTCTTCATGGATTTTACAGGGGAAAACCTTGTTTCTGACTTTGGCTACACTATATATTCGTCCAGGCTCCAGGCTTTCCATACATGTCTTCAATAACTCGCAGGTCTTACATTCTTCCAATGCTGTTGAGTGAAGAAACGTAAACCCTTTCTTAGCCTGTTTAAAACCGACAATAGTTATCTTGTTACCACTCTTTGAAGCCATCTTCAATCATTCCATAATGAGCTGCGCCTAAGCTGCCTTTCCCTATCGGTCCGCGTTCAGAAACGTGAGGATAGGGAACTCGCGTATAGTAGCCACTAGGATATTTCTGTTTCCGAATTCGCACATCTCGAAACGCTTTTAAGGGCGGCTCTGGGTTGCATATATCGTCGCGCTACTGCATTTCTTAGGCGACGTCTAAGCCACGCAACTAACCAGTAGCCTCTGGAGATATATGCTATGAGACAAAATGTGGACCCAAAAATGATAGAGAACACAATGTTGAAGGGAACAACCACAGTTGGCATGGTCTGTAAAGACGGAGTAGTTCTCGCCACTGATACTAGAGTCACAGCTGGAGGCTATATTGCTCATAGACAAGGAAAGAAGGTCTATCAGATTGACAAACATCTCGGTATGACCATAGCTGGAGTAGTTGCCGATGCGCAAGACATAGTTGAAGTCTTGAAAGCCAATACCCGGATCTTTCAACTCGAGAAGGATAGACCGATGCCTGTGAGCGCGGCAACAAGACTGACGGCTAATATGCTTTTTCAATACAGGGGGGCACTTATGGTGCAAGCTCTCGTCGGTGGCGTAGATGACACTGGCCCCCACCTCTTCTCGATCGATCCATTGGGGAGCGTTAGTGAGGAATCATGTATTGCAACGGGGTCAGGGTCGCCAGTTGCATATGGAGTTCTTGAAAGTCAATTTCATGAAGGTCTTACAGTGCAGGAAGGTATTGTTGTAGCAGCTCAAGCAATCTTTTCAGCAATGAAACGCAACGCCTACACTGGTGATAGTTTTGCGGTTGTTGTAATTGATGAATCTGGTTATCGAGAACTTACCGAAATAGAGAAAGAATCTATCGAGGCTGCAGGAATTAGGATTCAACAAATATAGGTAGAGACTTTGGCACGTCCCTCAATTGCTGATGCACAAGGCAAGATAGCAGCAATAGTGCTGGAAAAGATACCAGCGGAAGCTGAAGTTAGTCGTATCGAGTTCGAAGGCCCTAGAGTCGCCATATATACCAAACGCCCTGAAATCCTCGTGGAACAAAGCCAAGTAGTCACTCAGATTGTTAGCTTGATACGCAAGAGGATAGTCATTCGTTCCGATCCATCAGTTCGTAAGAGTGAACGCGAAGCTGAACGAATAATCAAAGACCTCATCCCTGCAGAAGCTGAATTGACGAACGTGGCATTTGACCCGACAATAGGAGAAGTAATAATAGAAGCAAAAAAGCCAGGGCTCGTCATAGGCAAAGAGGGCGCTGTGATACAAGAGATCATTAAGGCTACGTTTTGGCGACCTCGCATCCTGAGGTCCTCGCCTCTTCCATCCAAGATCATATCGAATATTCGTCACTATCTTCACTCTGAAAGCAAGGAAAGAGAGCGAATCCTCCGAACAATAGGCGAGAGAATTTTCCGAGTGCCAATTCTCCCATCCAATAGTGTTGTACTAACCGCCTTGGGAGGATTCCAAGAAGTCGGCCGATCTGCAATTCTTCTACAGACAAACGAGAGCAAAATACTTCTTGACTGCGGCATTAATCCTGGAGCAAATAACCCGGTTAATGCGTACCCGCGGTTCAGTTCTGATGCCTTCAATCTTAGAAATTTGGACGCTGTCGTCATCAGTCATGCTCATCTGGACCACTGCGGCTTCCTTCCATTCCTCTTTAAGTATGGCTATGATGGGCCAGTCTATTGCAGCGAACCTACAGCGAGCTTGATGACCCTTCTACAACTCGACTATCTCGACGTAGCAAGGGCACAAGGTGCCATAGCTCCGTATGACCAAAGGCATGTTCGAGAAACCGTCCTTCACACTATTCCACTGAAGGAGGGCGCTGTCACCGATATTTCACCCGACATTCGTCTGACCCTGCATAATGCAGGTCATATACTTGGCTCAACTGTGGTCCACCTACACATCGGTGAAGGTCTCCATAACTTAGTCTATACGGGGGACTTCAAATATGGAAGAACTATGTTGCTTGAGCCTGCAGTAGCGAACTTTCCCCGAGTAGAAACTCTAGTTGTGGAGAGTACTTATGGCGCATCTGATGACCAAATGCCTGCAAGAGTAGATGTTGAAAACCACTTCGTCTCGGTAGCTAACTCCACGCTTGAGAAAGGGGGCAAAGTCCTAATTCCAGTCCCCGCGGTTGGCCGAGCCCAAGAAATAATGCTTGTATTGGATGGCTACATGAAACAGAGGCTATTGAAAGAAGCTCCTGTCTACTTAGAGGGAATGATTACTGAAGCGACAGCTATACACACTGCCTATCCGGAGTATTTGGCAAGAGAAGTTAGAGACCAGATTTTTCATCAAGGAATAAATCCATTTCAATCAGATTATTTCGTAAACGTGAAGGATCCTAGCATTAGAGGGGAAATTCTTCAAGGTGGGCCATGCATTATTCTTGCTACATCAGGAATGCTAGAAGGGGGACCAGCTGTTGAATATTTCAAACAGATGGCTGCAGACGGGAGGAACATGCTTGTTTTCGTAAGCTATCAGATAGAAGGTACCCTTGGTCGTAGGCTACAAAGAGGAATGCCTGAGGCATCTCTGCTCGAAGATGGGAGAGTCCAGTTGGTTAGTGTGAACATGGGCATTGAAGGAATAGAAGGTTTCTCAGGTCACTCCGATCGCAGACAAATCATAAACTATCTACGCAGAATATCGCCTAAACCAGAGATGGTTCTAGTGAACCACGGCGAAAGAGCAAAATGTCTGAGTATGACAAGTGCCATCCACCGAGACTTGGGAGTCGAAACGAGGGCTCCTGAAGTATTGGAGACTGTGCGTCTGAAGTAGCTTCGGTCAAGCGCGCGGCGTAGTTCAGCTACACCAGATCCCTATAAATTCTCCAGTATTTGTCTCCTACATAATGTACTGTCAAAGCAGCTTTTCCTTTTCTGACACCAGCCAGTTCCTGAGAACCCAGAAGACTCTTGACCAACGCAATTGTTTTTCCATATGTGATCTCTTTTACGGCCACCGTAGCGTTCATGGAAAAGACCCCTTCTATCTTGACAATTCCTGGCGCCATAAGTGCTGAACCGTTGCAGATGTGAGAAACGGCGCCAGCATCAACAGTTATCGTAGGAATCGATGCTAGCATTACATTATTGACCAGAGTAGGAAATATGCTCTCGCCTATCTTCAGAACTCCGGGCTTACCCTCTATGAAGTACAGAGACTCTTCTGGTCCTATGCTACTAACCTCAATCTTGCTTTCCTTGAGTTCATCCCAGTTGAAGTTGTGAAGAACAGCCCCAAGTTGCCCGAGGATCTCTTGTATTTCTCTTCCCTTAAGGTGATGTCGATGTCTGGCGCTCAAAGTGCTCATCTGAGAAATCGGTGGGGATGCATATTAATCGCTTGCTGAATGAACTAAACGCTTAAATCAAGAGCCATAACTGATAGTTCCGAACAAAGCAGGAAGGTCAAGAATGGCTGAAGCCGCAAACAAGATTCTTGAAGAGAGTCTGGGGAAGACAGTTCTGGTTCGTCTGAAAGGTGGAAGAAGCTTCAGAGGCAAATTACAGGGCTTTGACCAACACATGAATCTTGTCCTCGAAGACGCTGAAGATATTTCTGATTCAAATGATTCAGTTCGTATTGGAACCATAGTTGTAAGAGGAGACAACGTGGTCATACTGTCTCCTCCTCCAAGGTGAGAAAAATATGAAAGGTACTCCTTCACGCGGCAAACATATGAAAACCCGCGTCATACGATGTCGTCGATGTGGCCGTAGATCATATCATGTCCGAAAAAAGAGATGTTCAGCATGTGGTTTCGGAGCAGAAGCACGAATTCGAACATACAATTGGCAGACGAAACCGCTGACCCGAATTCATCGTCCACTCTAAGAACAATGTGGGCCGGTAGACCAGCCTGGTAAGGCATATTGCTACAGATTGATCGCCGCCTTGGCAATCCAAAAACCGGAATGGCGGAAGCCCGGGGTTCAAATCCCCGCCGGTCCACCAACTATTCTATGGGATACAACCTGCAAGGTGTATCGCTGGATTAAGGAAATCCTTTTCTCCTCGTGTTGAATCTCCTAGGAGACTCGTGACTTCAAAGTGAATGGTCGAACAGCTACTGTTCTACTGATTCTTTCACTTTTTGTGTTTTGTTTTCCAGCTTCACTTCTCGACAGCAAGGCGGAAGCTCAGAATCCCAATATTATACAGGGAAAAGTCTTTGACATAGCAACTCAGACGGGTATTGCCAATGCGACTATTCAGGTGTGGGACACTTCAGCGACGTCGCTACTCTCTTGGCGACTAGCGAGAGTCGGTATAACAGACTCAAACGGATACTTCTCAATGGCTTTCAATACGACTTTTCGATGCCGCGTCTATGCCTTCTACGACAATGCAAGTTCTCCCGGTTTTGACTATGTTCCTGGATTTTGGGATAGCCAAATCTCAGGAGTTACAAACACCACTTTTGGTCTCCAATCTGCCGCTACGGTCATGATTGAGGGGCCTTTTCGCTTCATAGAATCTGACAAGCCATCCGATAGTGTGCGTTTCCTCGTGAAGGATCTAGATAATAGCTCAGCAAAAAGCTCGATCAGAAACGTGTTGGACTATGGTTCCAAACTGCAGGTTCACAATTTTCTCGGCCTAGATGATCGCTGCGTTATTGTACCCATTCAAACCCCGGTAGCTATCCTTGTTAACGCTTCTCTCTTCACCGATAGCGGATACATTCATAGAGCTTTCCAATTAAACAGGACAGAGTACTCTGTGCTGAACAAAGGAGAAAAGCTCAATGTAAGAGTAGACGAGTCTCTTTTCCAGTTCAACTCGCAGGTTGCAAAGAACAAGATTGATTCAACAGAAGAATCGCTTGGAGAAGTTGAACAGAATGGTTTCTATATCACACTTGAAAGGCAAGATCTTGCCCAGATAAAACAGCTTGATGCTAAAGCGAGTGTAGAGGCAGCTGATTTTTCCTATGACGCAGCATACGCTGACTTGCGGGAA
>JBGOZA010000011.1:0-16274 GCA_041480025.1 Bathyarchaeia archaeon
ATTTCACCTGTATGAGAGGGTTCCTGTAATCAACAGCACATACAGGTATGTAATCGTAGCCAAGCTTCTTCATTGCTGCAGTTCTGTGGTTTCCGTCGAGGATGACTCTTGAATCTCTGTCAATAATGATTGGATGTTTCAGAATTCCGTCTTTCTTAATGTCTAGGCACAGTTTTTCTAGAAATGCTGGCACTATCTCTTCGTGGGGCAGTATATCCTTCAGTTCGGCAATCTCTAGGCTCATAACAAAGTCTCTGAGACTGATAGTATACCCTTGGAAACGCATAGCCGTCTCTCCTGTAGCGCGCTCTCCTATGCGAATCCTCCAGAATCAAGTCCAGTCATTAGGGAGACCATCTTCGACGCTAATCCTATGAGTGTTCTTGCATTATTGATCGCCGTGTTCTTTTCCAGTCTTTCGCCTTGGTTGGCACAGCTTCTAATAATCAATTCCAGGTTCGTCAGGAACTTCATAGTGGGGTCTTCAGCAGCCTTGTTTCCCTCAATAGCTCCGTTGACAAGCATTGCTAGATATGAAGGATCACCAAGGCTATAGTAAACGGATGTCTGAGCCTTTCGCATCGCCATAACGGAGAAGCTGATGCTCATCACTTGGATTGGGGTTTTTTCTGCGGTCGAGAGATCAGAGTTGGCTTCTCTAAGAAATCGAACAGCCCAGTTACGCCGATATTCATCTACAAGCAGTGACATCGTTAGTCAGTCCTCCAACCCAGTGCGGGTTCCGTGATTCGGTTGAATTTGGTCCATCCTGAGTCTTCTAGACCAGATTGCAGAGTCTAGACCACACTCCTTATTTAATGAACTCTTTTAAGCACTCTGGCCCATGCGCTCAATCGATTTCTAGGAAGGCCTTAAATGAAGCCTCAAAAGAAATATTGGGGAATAGACGGTGATTCATTTGGCCAAAAAAGACTTGCAGCTAGCACCAATGCATCGGATGATCAGAAAAGCCGGTGCTGACAGAGTGAGTGATGAAGCAGCCAAAGAGTTGCGTGAGGCTCTTGAGGAAGTGGGAGTTAAGATAGCAAAAGAAGCATTGGATTTCACTAAGCATGCCCATAGGAAAACTGTCAAAGCTGAAGATATTCAGATAGCTGTGAGAAAACTCCTGAAAGAGTAGCGCTACAGACTAATCATTTCACTCTTACTGTCCCAGATGGACTTGAAGTAGAGGACTGGCTTCTTTTTTTCTGCGAAAAAAATTTATATGCTAGCTAATTTGCGTCATCTACTCAAAAATACCTATTCAAAGGAGGAAACAAGAATGGCTATGGGAGCCGCTTCAGGACTGGCAAATCAGCCTATTCTAATTCTCAGAGAAGGTTCTACCAGAAGACGAGGTAAAGAAGCACAGCTGGCAAACATATCTGCAGCGAGGGTAGTGGCTGACGTAGTTAAAGCCACATTAGGCCCACGTGGAATGGACAAGATGCTTGTAGATAGTTTGGGCGACGTAACTATAACCAATGATGGACATGAGATTCTCAAGGAGATAGATGTTCAACATCCTGCCGCAAAGATGATTGTTGAAGTTGCAAAGACCCAAGATGATGAAGTTGGGGATGGGACAACAACTTCGGTCATATTAGCCGGTGAGCTTCTAAAGAACGCAGAGGAATTGATAGACAAGGGTATTCATTCGACAACAATTGTCAGTGGCTACCGAAAGGCCGCTGATGAGGCTCTCAGGATGCTTCAGGAACTTGCTGTAACGGTTGACCTCAATGATCGTGAAGCCCTGAAGAAGATAGCGATTACCTCGATGAGAGGTAAGGTGATAGGTATTGCTAGTGATCATTTCTCTGAAATAGCAGTCGATGCTGTTATGCAGGTTTCAGAGAAGAAAGCTGGCAAGATGGCTGCTGATAAGGATGACATACAGATAGTGAAGAAGCCAGGGAAGAGTCTGCTTGATACTAAGCTGATTCGAGGAATCATAGTTGACAAGGAAGTAGTTCATCCTGATATGCCAAGGCGTGTCGAAGACGCAAAGATAGCTCTGCTCGATTGTGCGCTTGAGATTGAAAAGACAGAGATTGACGCAGAGATTCGTATCAAGAATCCGCTTCAGATGAAGGCGTTCCTTGATGAAGAGTCGAGCATGCTCAAGGAAATGGTTGACCGAGTTGTGAAGACAAAGACCAATGTTGTGCTATGCCAGAGAGGAATTGATGATACAGCTCAGCATTTCTTGGCTAAGGCCGGAGTACTAACGGTGAGAAGAATAAAAGCTTCAGATATGGAGAAACTTGCAAAGGCCACAGGTGGTAGAGTGGTTTCCAATCTTGACGACCTAGCCGCCGATGATTTAGGAACAGCAAAACTGGTCGAAGAACGGAAGATTGGTGAAGATAAAATGGTCTTCATTGAAGGCTGTAGGAATCCAAAGGCTGTTTCCATTTTGATTAGGGCTGGTCTTGAACGGCTTGTTGACGAGGCAGAACGTGCTTTGAATGACGCACTCTGCGTTGTTGCTGATGTTGTCAGAGAAAACAAGATAGTGGCAGGCGGAGGAGCGATTGAGCAAGAACTCTCAAAGAGGCTCCATCTGTATGCGGCCAAAATCGGGGGAAGAGAGCAACTAGCTGTAGAAAGATTCGCAGACTCATTTGAAGTGATACCGGCAACACTTGCAGAGAACGCAGGTCTAGACCCGATTGATGTTCTGGTGGCTATGAGATCAGCTCATGAGAAGACAAAGAGCATGTGGATGGGTTTGGACGTACTTACCGGCGAACCGGTTGACATGATGAAGAATGGAGTAATCGAGCCTCTGAACGTGAAAGTGCAGGCCATCAAATCTGCCGTTGAGGCTGCGTCTATGATTTTGCGGATAGACGACGTCATCGCTGCAGCTAAACCTCCTCCAATGCCCCCGGGAAGAGGCGGAATGCCAGAGTACTAACCCCACTTCTTTTTCTTGTTTTTCTGAGTTAGCTATAGCCATGAATTAGGTATTGCAAAGCATTTATATTGTCGCCATTGGTTGTCTCGGTCAATCATGCTCCGGTGGTGTAGCCCGGCAAGCATTTGAGCCTCTCGGCCCATGGGAGAAAGCTCACGACCCGGGTTCAAATCCCGGCCGGAGCACTTCGCCAAGACGTATGCCTCCATTTTTCGTTGTTGCCGATAGTTTATCATGCGCTGGACCAGTACTAAGAATGGGAATTTGTTGCCAGCTTCCCAGCTATTACAATCAAGAAAATAGCAACACCTGACAATACTACCAATGGCCCAGGGGGCAGATTCAGACTGCTCGCAGATATTATGCCGACGAACGAGCTGATGGCTCCGAACACTCCACTTAGGATTGAGTACCTTGACAGATTCGAGCTCATAGTTCTGGCTGCAGCTGCAGGAGTCACTACCAGAAAACCGACAAGAAGAGTCCCCATGATCTTTATTCCTATTGCGACTACCAAGGACACAAGAAGAAGATACAAGAGATTGTTTCTTGCCACATTAATGCCGTGGGATACTGCCAATTCTTCTGAAATTAAGCTCAGCACAATTTTCTTGAATATTACCCGCGTCAGAAGAACCACGGTAAGTGAAACTATTACTGCTATGGCTAAGTCGAGTGATGAAACATTGGCTATGTCTCCAAAAAGAGCTTCAAGTAGCTCAGGTTGTGGAACGATAAGTATTCCTACCGCGAGTGCCAGAGTAAATATGGCTCCTACAAGAGTCTCGTATGGTAGTTTTGTCACCCTTCCCAGATGCCAAATTACTACAGCTGATGTGAAGAGAAAGGCGAATGCCCCGAAGAAGGGATTGAAGTTGTACAAGAGTCCTAGAGCAAGCCCCGGCAGAGACACGTGAGACAAGGCATCCCCAACCAATGCCATCCTCTCCAATACCATGATGGATCCAAGATAGCCCGCTGAGAATCCAACAGTTATCCCCACTAGCAGGCTAAACGTCAGGGTTTCCGTCATTGCGTCAACCTACGGTGTTTCCATACAGACAGGTTCACCGAAAATTGTCTCTTGCAGTGCGAGATTCATTATTTGCTTTGATTCACCAAAGAAAGTGACGCATTTGTTAAGAGCCAGTACATAATCCGAGTATTCTCTTACAATATGCAAATCATGTGATATCAAAAGTAGCGTTACTCCATTCTCTTTTGTGAGTTTCCTAAGCATTCTATAGATGGCTTCTTCACTATCTAGGTCCACACCTGTTGTAGGCTCGTCAAACAACAAGACATTTGGTTTGTCAAGTACAGCCCATGCTATCAACACTCTTCTTAACTGTCCTCCAGAAAGTATGTTAAGGCTTTTGTCCAAGATTTCTTTGGAGAGACCTACTGAACTAAGATAATACTCTAGATCAGAAGATTTTTTTATTGACAAGAATTCTCTTACAGAAATTGGTATATCTTTTACAGAAAGAAGTTGAGGAACATATCCCATTGTTATTTTTCCTTCCCAATCTATTTTTCCTTCATATGGAACTAGATTTAGTAAAGTCTTAAACAACATTGATTTCCCAGCTCCATTTGGCCCGACTATTGCTAAAGTAGTGCCTCTCTTTAGCTTGAAGCTTATGTTGCTCAAGATTATTTGATTCTGAATTTTCAAGTTTAATTGTGTTACATTCAAAATGTAATCATCAGAAGCTAACATTCTACGTTCATTACAGAACTGTAATCTCGAGTTGATTTAAGCTTTCTCGGCTAGAGGTAGTCATGATTGCTCTAAGAGTCTAGAAGACTGGAAGAGTTCAATAGCGCGCGCTTACCTAGGATCAAAGGATAATTGTTTATCTAAGCCTCCAAGATTAATGCGAGACTATTCGAGGAATAATGAGGCCATGGGAAGCGTCTACAGGACGAGATTAGGGGAGAAATATGCAGATGAAACTCTGCATTTCACATCCTCGCTTGCTGATGACAAAAGAATCCTGGAGGATGACTTGACCAACACTGAAGTTCATGATATTATGCTACACGAGAGGGGGCTCCTGAGTCGGCAAGAATTATCCCGGATTCTATGTTCCCTGGAAAAGATACGTCAGAAATGGCTGAATCGAAGCCTCACTCTTGAAGGCGAATACGAAGATATTCATGAGTTTGTTGAAGCGGTAGTGACTCAAGACACAGGCCCTGAAATCGGAGGAAAGCTCCATGCTGGGAGATCAAGAAATGATCAAGTTGCAACAGACATAAGACTGAGACTTAGAAATGAGATATTGGATATTTCCAGTTTAGTCGTAGACTTGATTCGAGTCTGCCTAGTTAGAGCAGAAGAGGAGAAATCAACTATCACACTCCTCTATACTCATCTCCAGCAAGCTCAAGTAGGGACGTTTGGTCACTATCTTCTTTCATTTGCAGATATCTTGCTTCGAGATTTCCACAGACTCCATGATTGCTATGAACGTATCAATATGAGTCCCCTTGGTGCAGGCCCAATCGGAGGTACAAGCATTCCTGTTGACAGGAATAGGACAGCTGTACTACTTGGTTTTGACGGAGTTGTAAACAATTCTCTAGATTCGACAAGTTCTAGGGATTATATGGTTGAATCAACAGCTTCTCTGGCAAATCTAATGGTAAACATGAGTCGTGTGGCAGAAGACCTTGTTCTGTGGTCAAGTTCTGAATTTGGATTCGTTGAGCTCGCTGATGAACTAGCATCTGTTTCCAGTGTTATGCCTCATAAGAAGAACCCTACCGTTCTTGAGTTGATCAGAGGAAAGACAGGGCGTGTTGTTGGGAACCTTATGTCAATACTTGGCATCCTGAAGAGTCTGCCTTCAGGATATAGTAGCGATTTGCAGGAAACAAAACCCTTGCTGTGGGATAGTTTGGATCAGACTCTCCTATCTCTTAAGGTTATGACGAAGGTTGTTGCTTCACTTATAATACATCGGGAACGGATGGAAGAAGCAGCTCAAGAGAGCTATGTGTTTGCTGTCGATCTGGCTGAACGTCTTGCACTGAATGGAATCCTACCTTTCAGACAAGCTCATGCTCTTACAGGAGGTCTCATCAGGGAAATGGTTTCAAAGAAGATAAAGCCACGGGAATTGACTCTTGCCATGATAGAAGAGAAGTCTGAACAGGTTCTAGGTCGAAGAATTAGTGTGCCTGAATCAATTCTTAGTGCTGTAGCAGATCCCAGAAGATGCTTGGCTGAAAGGCTTTCCTTTGGGTCTCCGGCCTTACAAGAATTTGAGTATCTGATCAGTGAATCTAGGTCTCAACTGGATAGTGCAGAAGCAGTTCTGATGACTAGAAAGGAAAAGATTGAGTCTTCAAGAATTGAATTGGCCGCTCTTGTCAATAGATACGTATCCTCAGATGAATCTCAAGAATAACTCATAAGAGAAGCTTGGTAACCCAATCTCGGTAGTCGTAAGTAATCTCCAGAAGACTTCCTGCAGCGCGCGTCGCATTGTATTCTAAGGAGAGAGTTTGTCTTGCCAGGAAGATGAGGCATCAGACTATCTAGAGTCGAATAGCTCTTGTTGGACATGTGTCAACGCAAAGTGCGCAAGCAACACACTTCTCGACGTCAAATACAACCGATTTGTCAGGCTCGAACGCTATTGCATTTACTGGGCAGAGTGAGTAGCATGATCCACAATCAATGCACTTGTCTGGGTCTACTTCAATTTTCCTCTGGACAGAGACAATGATTCCTCTTTTCTTGAAAGCAGTAAGAACCTTGTCGACGTCTTTTCCTTCGATTTCCGCTAATATTTCTCCTCCTCTAGGCGTTACATTTGCGCTCAATATGTTCACGGGGACTCCTGATTCGAGAATTACTTGTGAGGTGATTGGTTCATAGATTTGCTTGTCTGAGAATTTCAGAAGTATTCTTGCCATTAGTTCACCTCACGATAAGTTTCGAAATATCCTCAGCGGTTATGATGCCCAAGACCTTCCATTTCGTATCAACTACTGGTAGAGCAGAGATATTGTGTTGTGAAAGCTTCCTTGCAGCAACCTCCACTGGTTCATTCGGCAATGCGGTGACTACTTTTCTCGTTATTATTTCTCTTAATTCTTTAACTCCATTTGCCACAGCACGAGTAATATCCCATGATGTTACTATTCCTTGAAGCAATCCTTGAGAATCCACAACAATTATGTGGTTTACAGATCGTTCAATAATGCGCTTTGCGACATCTTCCACTGTGTCCTCCTCGGTGCACGTTACGGCTGCTCTTGTTAAGCCTTCGACGAAGGGAATCACGGCTTCTTGTTTGGCTGGGTTAAGAGTCGCCTTCTGAGGTAGTCTTTCAACAGGTGAGGTCAGATAGAAGTCTGCGTGTTCTATCCATTCTTTCAAAGTTGAGGCGATTTTCTCGGCTGCCTTCAGGCTTGAAAGAGGGCTGACTTTCACGGTACGGTCGTTGACAACTATATGACCCGATTTAAGCTCAGCATAGCTAATCTTACTTAGCTTGGGTCGCTCCCTTCTGGGCACGCCATAATCAACGACATTTGTGAATATCTCCTGATCAGTAATTCCTGTCTTCTTTGCAAGTCCTTCATTCAGGATTGGGATTGGCACGCCTATTCCGAGATATATTGATGTTCCATAACCACTGACAGCGGCTACTCGAACATAATCTGGTGACATCTTCTTGCAGTCGCCTCGGACCATCATGGTCCCGAAACCTGTTTCTGGATCATGTTGGGTTCCTTCACCAATGACGTAGCCTTGCCCGCCGCCAAGGAAGATTCGTGTTCCCAAGCCAATTGTCTCATAATCTGGGTCGTTGCATAGGGGGTTCAACGAACCTGACCCTGAGAATGTGGCGTTGCCATAGTTTGGAAGCAGCTTTCCCATGTATGTGTAGATTGTTTCGTTTCTACCGTTTGTAGCACAATTATATCGTTGATACCCATTTCTGAAGTCAATGAGGTAGAACTGGTTCAAATCATCTTTTGTGATTCTTGTTTCCAGTCGAGTTCTTGGATAGCAGTCAGTGCCGTAAGCTGTTGCCCTAAGCTCAACCTCGTTTCCTCCTATCAATTCCTCTATGACATGGCCTCCACCGTACTCAAAAGCCCTGTTTGGGTCCATTATTGTGGCACCAATATAGAGGTCAACAGCTGCTCCGGGATGGCATACCTCAACGTCGTTAATCCATGCTTTGTCAATCTTGATAGGTGGGTCCGTGTGACCTATGTTTATCACGGCGCCTGAGGAACACATTGCTCCAAAAGTGCCCGTTGTTACAACATCAACCTCATTGGCCGCGACATGGGATCCCTCAGACTTGACTAATTCTTTCATTTCAGTGGCGGTTAGGATGACTGCATCTTTCTTCCTGATCTTCTCATTGATTTCAGCCACAGTGCGGAGGTTTTGAGCCATTTTGGTTGTCCTCAGTTTATCGTCCGCGTCTTCAGACTGGGAGCATATATAGTTATACATTTCACCGTCCGCAATATTACCTGCGGTAATTTGCGAAATAGCAGACGCAATCAATGAAGTCTAGAATCTATACACATGCTGGAAGTTGAACGCGGAGAACCTAGTTATCAAGTAGCTGTGACATCGGATGGTGAAGGAAAACATATTGCTTGAACAGATTCGGCATGATTCTCATGTCCGTGAAAGCTCTACGAAGCCAAAGCAAATTCTGAACAATCCTAGGTTTTATTAGGCTGGGAATAGATGGTAATTCAACTTGGGTGGCAAGAATGTCGCGGAGAATACTCATTATCGGCGGGAATGCAGCTGGGGTAAACGCAGCGAATTCAGCTCGCAAGACTGACTCTTCTGCAGAAATCACTATTATCGAAAAAGAGAGGTATTCTGCATATTCGCGTTGTGGTATACCTTTCGCACTTGGGGGAGAAGTTCCTAAACTTGAGGATTTGCAGGTTTTTCCCTCCTCTCACTACGATATAATGAAGATTGATCTCCGACTTGAGACAACAGCTAAGCTAGTGGACCCAAGAGACAAGACAGTTACCATCGAAGAAAAGAATGGAAAGACAGAGATTCTTCAATATGATTCTCTAATACTGGCAACTGGTGCTTCCCCCTTCATCTTGCCAATAAAAGGTCACAATCTTCCAGGCGTCTTTCCAATCCGAACCATTGAGGACGGGCGAAAGATAGCTCGTCTCATGGAAGACTCCAAAGGAGCTGTCATAATAGGTGCAGGCTTCATAGGACTTGAAGCAGCGCATGCTCTGAGTAGCAAGAACATCAAAACCGTTGTTGTCGAACTGATGCCTCAGGTCATCCCAACAATGTTCGACCCAGATATGGCCAGAATCGCGCAGAGGAAGATAGAGGAGAATGGAGTGGAAGTAATGGTCAATTCGAGGGTGACGGAGATACTTGGCGATGACAAAGTCGTTGGTGCAAAAGCTGAGGACAAAGAGATTCCGGCTGAGATTGTCATCATGGCCACAGGCGTCAGGCCTGATGTGAGTCTTGCTCAATCGATAGGATGTGAGATAGGAGTTACTCGCGGTATTAGAGTAAACATGAAGATGGAAACATCTGTTCCAGGAGTCTATGCTGCAGGAGATTGTGTTGAGTCTCAGAATCGCATAACGGGCAAACCCAGCTTGATTCAACTAGGAACATGTTCAGTTAGGCAAGGAAAGACTGCAGGAATCAATGCTACTGGTGGCTACGCAACATATCCTGGCTCAATGGCATCAGCTGTGAGCAAATTCTTTGACATAGAAGTTGGTGCGGTAGGACTGATGGAGAGAGTGGCAAGGTCAGAAGGTTTCCAGACCGTTTCTGGGGCTGTCTCTGGAAGGACCAGAGCAGAATATTTCCCAGGAGGAAAAGAGATTAGAGTGAAACTCATCGCCGAACCAACAATGGGCAGATTGCTGGGAGGGCAGATTATCGGTGGTGAGGAGGTTACTCAGAGAGTCAACATGCTTTCTGTGGCTATTGAGCGAGGTATGAGTGTCTGGGATCTAGCCAAAGCGGATACAGCGTATGCGCCCCCGCTAGCTGAGACTTGGGAACCAGTGGCTCTGGCTGCTGAAGTCACAACCATGAGAATGCGCCGATAACGGATTCAGTTTTCATTTCTCTATTGAGTCAAAGAGACGTCTAGATGAAGCAGGCAGACAGTTAGAACACGACTGTTGACTTACGTGTTCGGGATAAACCATTCAATATTGTCTCTAGATCTCGAAAATGTCTCCAGCTTTGGGCGCCAAGGCTTCAGCCCCCACTTCTTTATGTATTTCATCGACTAGTCGTTCGCAATTGCCCTCTGCCCCATGCATTATGAATATTCTAGCATTCTTGCCTGCTCGTGCAGCTGTTTCCAGGAGTTGCTTTCGTCCACAATGGGAACTGAAAACAAATTGCTCAACCTCAGCACTCACTTGTCTCATCTTTCCTCCGAGATTGAATTTGCTTGTTTCCAAAAGTCTTCTTCCAGGAGATTCCGGAACTTGATAGCTAACCAGAAAGACAGCGTTTTCTTGGCGCCTGGCTATGGTATTCATATAGAAGATGGCATTTCCGCCCATAAGCATACCCGCTGGAGATACTATTATTCCTGGTTTCTTCACAGCAGCCCTTCGATCACGCCAGCCTTTTATCCAGTGCGCCGAATGCATAGCATCCATAAACAGCCTAGAATCGCGTAGATAGCTTGGATATCGCATTAGAATTTCATTGGCGTCTTCTGCCATGCCATCGACTGTTACGCTGTGTTCAAAATGGTGTGCAGCCAGCAAGCAGAGGATTTCCTGTGACCGTCCAACACTGAATGCTGGAACTAGAACTGTACCTCCTCTTTCTACCACTTCGTTCACTCGTGCCATGAATTTTTGGTCCACATTCTCGCGATCGGGATGGTCTTCATTTGCATACGTGGCTTCCATTATCAATGCATCAAGTTTTCCATAGTCTGTATCAGCTCCTCGAAGAAGATGAGTCGGAAGGGTGTTGAAGTCTCCAGTGTACAGGACACGTTTTCCATCATATTCGATGATGCACTGAGAACTGCCTGGAATATGTCCTGCCTCTAGAAGACTGAATCTGAGATCTCCGATTTCCCGTGTTTGTCTATAATCCATGTATACGCACGAGTTCATCATATTCTGCAGATCGAGGAACTCGAATGGTAGATAGTAACCTGAAAGATGAATAAAATCAGTTATGAGAAGGCGAGAAACCTCAGCAGTCATTATTGTGGTGAAGACGGGAATATGAGTTCTGATATGGAATATAGGAACGGCTCCAGAGTGGTCAAGATGGCTGTGGGTGAGTATGATGCCGTTCACCTCGTTCGGTGGGACATGAATTGGGAACCCTGGTTCCCTTTCCATCATCACACCATAGTCGAGAAGAACCTGAGTGTTCCCTCCTTTTACAGAGATGGCTGATCGCCCAACTTCACGCGTACCGCCAAGAAACTTGATAGTTATGGGATTCGAAATGGGAATCACGTTCCGTGAGTGACTTAAACTAAGTCAGAAGAACCGTGGGGAGACATTTAAGAATTTGGCGTCTTCCGAAACTAGAAGGCCTTCATGATTTGTTTTGCGAGGTTTTCAAGCGATTCTCGGTTCCATATCTCTTTCTTGCTCCTGACAATTATCAGCTTGTCATCCGAGTGTTTCTCCTCAACTTCTGCTGCTATTTGTTCGCCTAGTTCTCCACCAGCATAGATAACCGCCGTCTGGTCTTTGCTTCTATGCTCTTCTAGGAAATTGATAACCTCACCCACCACATACTGTCTGGTTTCCATATCTGGTTGAGATGATGTTTCATATTGAGAAAGTGGAAAAGTCTCGTCAAGTTCAAGAGGAGTGACGCCAAAAGGAACAGAGAAAACACACAATTCTAGGTCTTCAAGGCGGGCACCAAGCTCTTTCTTGAGATGTGACCTAAATCTCTTGATTTCACGTGATCGGTGGAAAGGCTTCGATCCTGGTTCAGGAAGCAGGACAAAGATCTTGTCATCGGCAAAACGCCAGCTGACCAGTTTCTTCCTATGCCTTACTATCTCTGGTCTTGCCAGACCGGTTGAATCTAGATAAAGAACTCCTCGACTATGTGTAACAGGAGAATTTCTCTCAAGATAATCTTCATGTTTCTTAAGGTTCTTCAGCGCTCCCAGTAGAGATGGGTGACCTCGACATCTATACTCGACGAGCTCCCACAATCGTCCTTCACGTATCGCTTGCTTGATTCGTCGTATCTCCGTCATGCAGACTGCCAAATTATGTCTGGCAAGAGCTTTCGTTCTTTCCTCATACTCAAGGCTGAGGAGTTCCTTCGCAGTATAACTTGAACAGATATGGCAGCTACATGGCAAGTACCTCAAATCTGATAGTCTCTCGGTCCCGTGCTCCATCATGTACTTCCCCTCTCTGGCAAAGAGGGCATATGCAGCTGAATCAAAAATGTCACAGCCCATGCTGACTGCTAATGCGAACATGAAGGGATGACCTGCGCCGAAAAGGTGAAGAGGTCTATCAGCGGGTATGTTCTTCTTGGCCGCCATTGTCATGTCTACGAGATAGTCGAACTGATAGTGTTCCATTATCTGTGTTGGACTACCCAAGGCATGAAATGAAAAAGGGAGTCTTCCCATCTCTTGTGCAGATTTGATTACAAGGTCTAGGTGATTTCCACCCTGGATTGGACCCACCCAAAGAATGTCTTTGCGGCTGAACGTGTCTAGGGCAGATTGGGCTCGACTAAGAGTCTCATTTACGGAGTATTCTGCTAGGTAACGGGATGCTTTTCCTCCGGTTGGAATATCCAACATCACTCCTATGTCTGTGTCTATTGCTTCTTGGTATGCGATGATTTCTTCCTGCGTCACTTCTATGTTTCCGTAAACTAAGATCTGATACGCCCCTGAATCGGTCATTATTGAGTCATCAAAGCCTAGAAAATCATGAATTCCCATAGTGCAGACTTTTTCCCCGAAGTTTTTCTTGAGCAGGTAGGCGTTGGTGATGATTGCTTTACATCCGAAGTCTTTCTTCAAGTCTCTCGGAGATATTGGTTGAAGAAGAGGATTGATGACGGGTAGAAGCACAGGAGTCTCCACTACTCCGCGCTTTGTTCGTAATTTTCCAATTCTGCCCAAGATATCTTTAGTCACTATTTCGAAGGACACTTGTCTGCCTCAGGTCTAAGCCTTTATTTAGAGGCGGATATATCTCCGTTCCCCCAATGACCAAGCCTCTGCAAAGTATCATACGTATTGACAGTCGCCCAAAGCTTAGAGATCCGCTGCTCATCTCCGGATTACCCGGGATAGGATTCGTGGGCAATATCGCTGTCGTCCATATCATAAGGCAGATGAATGCAGAGAAGTTTGGTGAGGTATATTCTCCACACTTTCAAGATGTCGCCTATTCTTCAGCGGATCATGGTCTTCGTCGACCAACGATTGAACTACATTTCTGTAGATCACCTGATGACAAACGGGACTTGGTAATACTCTATGGCAATACACAGCCGCTCTCGAGCTATGGACAATATGAGATTTCTCAAAAGATTCTTAGCCAAGTCTCAGAGTTGGGGTGTAGATTCATTATCAGTCTTGCTGGGCTAAAACAAGAGTATGTGAAGGAACAGCCTCAAGTCTTCTGCGTCGGATCAGGTTTCGACGCTATGGACGCTGTTTGCGCAAAGGGAGTCATTCCTCTTCAAGGAGAAGTCTATGGAATGGCTGGGATGCTAGTTGGTCTTGCCAAGCTTGAAGGGATGCAGGCGATATGTCTTCTAGCTGAGACGCTTGGAATATATCCGGACGCGTCTGCTGCAAAAGCTGTTCTCGAAAAGATCGATCTAGCTTACGGTCTCCAATTCAATCTTTCTGGCTTAGCTGACACTGCCAAAGAAGTCTCAGAAAATCAGTAGACGCTAAACCTATGTTTGTGTTTTAGTCTCTCTCATGAACTCGTCAAATACCCTTTGAACCCGCTCCGCCATAGGACCACTTCCTTCCAAAATGCCGTTTGGTCCAACTCTTATCCTGTCCATGACAACTATGACACCGGCATCCTCATAGAATCTGACCATTTTGGGAAATACCTTCTCGAGGCGTTCACTAAGACCTTTTAGATTGAATGGGCGTTCGCTAACAAATACTTGTGAAACCGAATTACCGCCGAAGAACATTGTGGGCAACTCTCTTCCTTTCTCATCTTTGGCATCCGCAAGGCAAATGCTCATCGTATCCGGATTATATCCTTCAAGATTACCATTATAGGCTCTTCCATCATTAGTTACAACAGTAACATTTCTGCGAAGGAGCTTTGAAAACTCCTCAAAATACATTCTTCTGCCCACATCGGCCAAATCTAATTCTCTCCTTTGGCAATTCTTGAGACGCCAGACTTATTTAACTCACGCGCCGCAATCTTAGCCTCTTGTCACGTTCGCCTCATCTCGCTGAACGCAAGCTACATAAAAAGCGAGATTACGTGGTCAATCTTTCCGAATTGCGTTATTTTCCAGGTGCTCAAGAGGGCAATGGCGGGCTCTGCGCGCGGTAGGCCGCGCCTTCTACGTGGCATCAGGTTTCTTCAATTGCATAACTATTTGCGTTGCTTCTCGAGATGATGCTGCTTTGGCGAAAACCCTTGCTTTTGAAATATCTAGTTTTCTTCCACAGTAGGTGCAATTCTTGCTCTTTTGACCAGATCTGGCAATCAACGGTTGACCACAATTGAGGCATCTTATGATTATGTACAGCGACATGTGTTTAGTCATAAATCAAGGAGCTCTATTTACTTGATGCTCAGTGATCGATCTTAGCGCATATACTCGCGAAGTCCTATTTCTGGTTCCGACGGAACAAGAACCTGACTTGGCGCCAAAGGTTTAGATAGAGAAACCTATGTTGCTTCTCTACATGGAGCCAGAAGTATACTCTCAGGAACTAGTTGAACACCTCATTGAGTATGTAACAAGACAAGGAGCAGACTATGTTGCCTTTCTCTTCCAAGAAGAAGATTCTGGCTCTATGGTTGTAGAGAATGGAGAACTGAAGGCGTTTGAAGAAGGGAAGTCTTCAGGTTTAGGAATCAGAGTCTTAGTCGACGGGTCTCTCGGAATTGCTTCCTCAACAAAGTTTAGTCTTCAAGTCTTGAAGGAATCTGCCAAATACGCTCTGAGGATGGCGAAGGCTTCCAAGAAAGGCATAGAGAAAACATGTCTTTCGGACACTGAACCTTTGAAAACGACGATCGAATCTGCTTGGAAGAAGAATCCGGATGACTTCTCAGATGAAGAAAAACTCAAGCTGCTTCTTGAAACAAACAAAGCGGCTCAGCTCGAAGGAATAGTCAGCTCCAATACCAGAATGGGGTGGATGACAGAAAGACGCCTCTTCCAATCATCTGAAGGAGCTCTGGTTGAGACAACGGTGCATATGGCTGGATTGGCGCATTCAGCGATAGCCAGCTTAGGTGACAGAATGGAATCCATGTTTGATTCCAAGTCTCGCTGCGCCGGATTTGAATTCATTAGTGATGTTGACTGGCAAGAATTCTCATCGAATATTAGCAACACAGCTCTGAAGGCGGTCCAAGCACCTACTCCTGAATCTGGAACCTACAAAGTGATTGCGGATCCCGCGATGGTCGGCCTCATATTTCATGAAGCGCTCGGCCATGCATCAGAGGGTGATCTCGTTACTTCTGGAGAATCTGTTCTCGAGGGATGCCTTGGAAAGAAAGTGGCTTCTCCACTTGTGACAATAGTTGATCAAGGCATAGTGAAAGATGGCTTCTATGTCCCATTCGACGATGAAGGCGTTGAAAAGAAAAGGCAGATTGTTGTCGAGAAAGGGTTCCTGAGAGGATTTCTTCACTCGAGATCATCAGCTATGAAATTGGGCTGTCAGTCTACAGGAAACGCCCGTTGCCAAAGTTTTGGAGACAAACCTCTTGTTAGACAAACTAACTACTTCATTGAGGGTGGAGACAGAAGTTTTGAGGAACTTCTTGAGGGCATAGATTCTGGAATCTATCTCTGTGGGAGCGGAGCGAGAGGAGGAGAAGTTGATGTTGGACGAGGCGCATTCACGTTCAGTTCAGGTCCGTCTTTTGCAGTAAAGAAAGGTGAGTTAGCAGAGATGATAAGAGGGGTCTCTGTGGGCGGAATGGTTCTTGATACGTTGAACCATGTTACCGCTGTTGGCAAAGACGTTTCTATTGAGACATCGATCTACGGAGGATGTGGAAAAGATGGGCAGAGAGCTCGAGTCGGTCATGGAGGACCACACATCTTGATTGAGAAGATGGCGATAGGTGGCAAATCATGAAATCG
>JBGOZA010000012.1:0-15652 GCA_041480025.1 Bathyarchaeia archaeon
CTATCTGCTTTGGAAGCTGATAGTCTCCTCTGCCTTTCAACATGGCGGGCCAGAAGAGGACATGATGGTAAACTATGTCTTTGCCTATGAAATGAACTATCTCCGAGCCTTCTTCCTGCCAGAACTCCCGCCAACCCTCCGGGTTTCCGTTACGTCTTGCCCATTCTATGGTATTTGAAATGTATCCGATTGGCGCGTCAAACCAAACATAGATCACTTTTCCTTTGGCTTCTTTTGCAGGGACGGGGACGCCCCAGTCCATGTCTCGTGTTATGCACCAGTCATTGAGGTTTTCCTGTAACCATTGAGACGCGTAGTTGCGAGCATTTGATGATATACCTGGGGTTTCGTCTATCCATTTCTTCAGAAAATCTTGAAACGAGTTGAGGCGGAGAAACCAGTGTTTGGTCTCTCTCATCACTGGTGTTGAGCCACAGAGAGCGCATTTTGGGCTTTCAAGCTCGGTTGGTTTGAGATATCTCCCACAGTTCTCACATTGATCTCCTCTTGCTTCACCGTGGCAGTAAGGACAGATTCCTTCGACAAATCTATCTGGCAGGTATCTCTTGTCCCTTTCGCAGTAGAGTTGCTGTATCAATGATTCATAGATGTGATTGTTGTTCAGAAGTTTGGTGAAGAATTCCTGCGTCATTTCGGTGTGGATGGGGAGTGTAGTACGGCCAAAATATGAGAACGAGATATTCATCGCTTCGAAATCTCTTTTGTCTGCCTCATAGTAGGAATCGACGATTTCTTTTGGAGTCTTCTTCTCTTTTTCAGCCATTATTGTTATTGGGGTTCCATGCTCATCGCTGGCGCAGATGTATATTACATTCTCACCTTTCATCCGCTGATATCTGACATAGATGTCTGCAGGAATGTACGTTGACCTAAGATGACCGAGATGAAGCCTATAGTTGGCGTAGGGAAGGGCCGCAGTCACTACGATATTCTTCATGAATTGTCTCCTTGAGGGATATCTATCGTGTACTTCTCAGACCCCTAATTAGTGCTTTCTTATGTTCCCATCTCGAAACCTTCGACATAGCCTTTCTGAGAGGTGGAGAGCGTGTCGATTTCTACTCCCATGGTCTCAAGTTTGACTCTAGCCACGCCAGCATCAACTTCTGGGGCTATTTCGTAGACTCTGTTTTCCAGCTTCCCCTTGTTCTTCGTAAGATATTCTGAGGCCAAAGCTTGCACTGAGAAACTGAGATCCATTATCTCGGAAGGATGCCCCCCAAGCACAACAAGGTTGGCAAGTCTTCCTTCAGCCAGGAGATATAGTCTATGCCCGTTTGGCAAGACATATTCATCTACGTATTCTCTTATTCTGCGTTTCTTCTGGGCGATCTCATCAAGATCTCTTACAGATATCTCCACATTGAAATGCCCGAGATTTGCAAGGACTACCCCATCTTTCATTCTCTGAAAATGTTCCTTGGCAACTACGTCTAAGCAACCTGTCGCGGTGAAGAAAATATCACCAAGAGGAGCCGCTTGATCCATCGGCATTACTCTGAACCCGTCCATGACAGCCTGTAGCGCCTTAACGGGATCAATCTCAGTGACTATAACATTGGCTCCAAGACCTTGTGACCGTATAGCCATTCCTTTAGAACAGTTGCCATAGCCTGCTACTACAACAGTCTTGCCTGAAAAGAGAATGTTAAGAGAGCTAATTGCAGAAACAACACCTTGACCGGTTCCGTAGTAGTTGTCAAACATCATCTTGGTTTTGGCGTCATTCACAGCCATCACAGGGATTCTCAGCGCACCTTTTTTCTCCATAGATTTCAGGCGATGGACACCTGTAGTTGTTTCTTCCTGAGCCCCAATGACTTTGTCTAGATATGATGAAGTGGAGCTATGTGCTGTGACAATGAGATCTGCGCCATCATCAATCAATATGTCTGGCTCAGCTTCTAGGACGGATCTGAGGCATTCGTAGTATTCTTTGTCATTTCCTCTCCAAGCAAAGACGTTGAAACCCTCTTCAACTAATGCGGCCGCGACATCATCCTGAGTGCTCAGAGGGTTAGATCCTGCAAGATAAACCTCAGCACCTCCGGCTCTAAGTGTTCTGACTAGGACAGCAGTCTCACGAGTGACATGAAGACAAGCGCCTATCTTAATTCCGGTCAGCGGCTTGTCTTCAGCAAATCTTTTTCGCAATTTCAATAGTGCGGGCATACGGCTTTCAGCCATATATATCGAATCTTTTCCTATCGAAGACAATCCCGCATCTTTGATTCGAGATTCTGGCATGGTCAATACCTTTGCTACCTCTAAACCGACATCAGCGCGCGCGCTTTAAAATCTGCCTAGATGCGGTAGGTATATGAGCTACTAGCACAGGAAATCAATGACGTCGAACATGAGCGAAGAATATCGTAAACTGCTGGATAGAGCCTTATCTCAGTTGCCAGAGGGGGCAGAAAGAAAGGATAGATTCGTGCCACCTCAAGCTCAGACCGTAATATCGGGGAATCAGACTATACTTCTTAATCTTAAGGAGATTACGGACCGGATTCGAAGAGATAAAACGCAATTCGTAAAACATATTGCCAAAGAGTTGGCGACCTCGGGATCTATTGATGGAAACCGCGTTCTCTTCCAAGGCCGCTTCGACAATCGAACCATAAATAGTATTCTGGACCGCTACATCCAAGAGTTCGTTATTTGCCCCGTGTGCCACCAACCTGATACTAGAATTGAGAGGAAAGACCGATACACATTTCTTCACTGCGACGCATGTGGAGCTCAATCCTCAGTTCGGGGAATATGATCCTTGGACATCTCGGTAAAAGTGGTGAAAACAGGTAAGGCCATTTTGGTGGCAGCATGTGATTGTGAACTTCTGGGGAAAAACCTGAAGTTTGGAAAGATAGAATTTCCCGTACGCAAAGATTTCTACGAGGGAGAAATCCTTGGGGTAGACGAAGTTCTCAAGACGATCATGACGGGAACTACTGTCAACCTCCTTGGTGAAAGAGTTGTAGGACACGCGTTAAAAGCAGGGCTTGTTCATCCAGACGCTGTTCTTTATGTTTCAGGCATTCCACATGCAATGATAGTGAAGCTTTGACTGAGCGCACGCAATTCTAGTCTCTCTTCATATTGTGAAGATTTAAAAGGGTTGAGCCCGTCTTAGTGACTGGAATCTTTAGCGAGGACTGAAGATTACGGGAAAGAAGAAGGTCATTACTGAACAGGAGATTAGAGAAGAAGTCAAGCCAAGAGAAGGTGAGATTCTTGGCGTTGTCCAGAAACTATTAGGCTATGACAGAGTCATGGTGAAATGCGCGGACGGTCAAACCCGTCTATGCAGAATAAGAGGAAAGATGAAAAGACGCGTCTGGGTTAGAGATAGCGACATTGTTATAGTGGCGCCATGGGATTTTCAGTCAGACACTCGGGGAGACATAATCTGGAGATATACAGGGGCACAAGCGGATGAACTAAAGAGGAGCGGAGAACTCCAGAGGGGCGTTGTCAGCGCGTGAGTATCGGCGACAGAGCCATAGACCGTGTCGAACGGAAACAGCGACACGCAGAGGAAGAACGTCAAGAACGTCGTGAAGAACAATTCCAAGTGCTAGAAGAGGTTTTCGACAAATCAACTCTGATGGTCGTGTATGCTCTCCTCAACAAGGGTGTTATCCAGAAGCTACAAGGGGTTATAAAATCAGGGAAAGAATCTAGGATTTATGTTGGGATTGGGCCCAACAATGAGAGCCTTGCAGTCAAGATTTATCTAACTGTCTCAGCGGAATTCAAGCGGGGCATGATTCCCTACATTGAAGGTGATCCCCGATTTCGAGAAGTGAAGCATGACTCAAAGTCTCTTGTTTACACATGGGCTCAGAAGGAGTTCAAGAACTTGATGAAAGCTGGAGAAGCAGGGATCAGGGTGCCCAAGCCAGTTGTTGTAGAGAAGAACGTTCTTGTGATGGAATTCATAGGCACAGACGGCGTAGCTGCTCCAACTCTGAAAGACATAATACCGAGTAACCCAAAGACAATTTATAGGACTTTACTAGCAGACGTGAAGATGCTCTATAGAAAAGCTGGGATGGTTCACGGAGATCTCAGTGAATACAACGTGATGATACAGGACGGTAAACCAGTTATTTTTGATATGGGGCAATCCGTCTTGGTTGGGCATCCCTTGGCCCATGAACTGCTTCAAAGAGACATCAAGAATCTAAACAGTTATTTTGCCAAGCTAGGAATAGAGACAAAAGATACAAATCAATTGACCAGCTGGGTGACAGGACACGAGTAGTACCAGTCTTAGAGTCAGAGTTCCCAAAGAAAGGATCGGAGCCTTGATAGGTCCAGAAGGAGTCACCAAAAGTGCTATTGAACGAAAGCTAATTGTTAATCTGGAAATTGATGGAGAAACAGGAGATGTCGAGATTTACCCGGGTTCTGAAGGAAACCCCGCAGACTTGTTTCGGGCAAAAGACATCATAACAGCTATTGGCCGAGGATTCTCCCCCGAAAATGCTTTCAAACTCATGGAGGATGATTCCATCCTCACCGTCATCGACCTTCGAGAATTCTTCGGCAGATCTGACGCAGACATCGAGAGAGTCAAAGGACGGATAATTGGCGAACATGGAAAAGCCAGACGAAACTTGGAAGAGATGACAGGCACAAGAATTTCTCTTTTCGGACACACAGTGTCAATAATAGGAGACGTGGAACATAGTGATGTTGTCAGAGAAGCTGTGAGAATGTTCATCGAAGGAAGAACGCATAGCAGCGTTTACCGATTTCTCCAATCTAAACGAGATGAACTGAGAAAGAGCGAAATGGAGATTTGGCGGCTGTCTCCAGAGAAGGAGAAGTAACGCAATTGTCAGAGAAATTTATGGAGATGTCCCCAGCAGATTTCTTTTATAGAAACAGAGATCTCGCGGGATTCAACAATCCTTCACGTTCAATTTACGCAGCATTAAGAGAGCTTGTTGAGAATTCTCTGGATGCTTGTGAACTCTATCAAATTCCCCCTGATCTCTTTCTGAGGGTATCACCTGAAAAGAACGGTTCTGTTACAACAGAAGAATCTACTGCAGCATATAGGATTCGCATAATGGACAATGGAAGCGGAGTTCCTCCAGAATTTGTCCCGTCAGCTTTCGGTCAAATACTTTTTGGATCCAAGTACACTCTGCGTCAGGTGCGAGGAACTTTCGGCCTTGGAGGAAAAATGGCAATCCTCTACGGACAGATTACAACCCATGGCTTGGCAACAATAGTGACGAGTACAGGTACGATGCCCCTGAGAGAACTATCTATCGACATAGACGCCGACCAAGAACGGAAGATGATGGTTGTAAGATTGAACAACGATGCGTTGGACCGGAGAGGCGTTGACAAAGATGTTCTTCAAAGAGACGTTGTTATACCCAACTGTAAGGTACAGATTAATGAAAAGACTATTTTCGTCAAACCCGACAATGAGGCAGACATCAAGAAGATCAGGGATAGTCTGGGTGAAATCCCAATAGCTGTGGGAATAAACGAATTCGAGATAAGTATCGATATACAACAGAACAAGCCAAAGGTACGCAAAGACATCGTTAGACCCAATCCAGATGGATGGAGAGGCACAATAGTCGAGTTCTCTCTGGAAGGTGACTATTACAAAGCTATGCCCAAGATACTTGAATATCTTAGGCAGACAGCGATGCTGAATCCGTACGCTGAGATAGTCTTCATAGATCCCAGAGGCCGCCTCTACAGATTTGAGCGTGCAACAACGACGATGCCCCTTCCTCCCAAAGAGACCCTGCCACATCCTTACGGTTGCGATGTAGAGACTCTGCAAAGAATGATTTCGTCAACAAATTCCTCTTCACTAGTAACATTCATGACACATCATTTCCACAGAGTAGGAGACAAGACAGCCAAAGCATTTCTTGTAGAGGCAGGACTAATAAAAATCAGAAATCCTCAAGACCCTGAAGCGAATGGAAAAGGGCAGGTTATTGGCGACAAGAATCCGAAGCGTCTCGTGCCTGACGAGATTGTTCGTATGGTTCAGACAATGAGAAGTTACAAGAATTTCTTACCCCCAGATGCTGCTTGCCTCTCTCCGCTTGGTGAAGATCTGTTGAGAGCAGGAATAGGAAAAGAGTTGAGTCCTGAGTTCCTAGCAGTTGAACAGCGAGGAGCATCAGCTTATGCGGGCTATCCATTCATAGTTGAAGTCGCCATCGCCTACGGTGGAAACATACCCAACTCATCTGACGTAAGCCTTTACAGATACGCCAACAGAATTCCACTTCTGTATGACGAGGCAAGCGACATAAGCAGGATAGTTATGAACGAGCAGATTAACTGGAGAAACTACAAAATCGCTCCTGATATGCCAGTGGCATTGGTAGTTCACATCTGCTCAACAAAGATACCATACAAAACAGTGGGCAAGGAGTTCATCGCAGACAGACCGGAAGTGGCAAGAGAAATAAAGAACGCAATAAGCAGCGTAGCACGCAGACTAGCCATATTCCTAACCCGAAAGACAAGCGTCGAACATGAAAAACGACGTGTTGACGTTTTTGCTAGATATCTCCCCAAGATAGCTAGATTCTCAGCTGATCTTGCAGGAGAAACAAACAAGACCGAATCAGAATACGATGACATGGTAAAACCCCTCTTGAGGAGTCTGACGAGATTTGGAAGCGAAGCCTAGAAACATCTCAGTAAAGAAAAGGAACGAAGGGACACTGAACTCTCTGAAAAGCCTAGGCCAACAAGTCTACGACCAGATCCAGAAGAGAGAATTCCCCTCAATAATGGTTCCCAGCAGATCGACCACGAATATCCAGTATGACGATAGGCTGCGGCAGTATGTTCTGGGAGCCAAGAGCGCGCATCGAACATCCCATAACATCAGACATGTACGGCCTTTCACTCAGCTTGTCTGGGCAGCAGACTTCGCTCATGGACTGAAAGCGTCTGGCAAGACTAGCACTCTAAGAGACGTCTATTATTCAGCTCAAGCATTTGACGTCAACTTCACAGACCAACAGGAGTCAGACAACATAATTACCGATCTGGAAACGGTTTTGAGGATGGCAAGAGAGGACATCAACATCTTCCCTGAAGATCGCAGTGAAATATTCGGCGATTTGACTATTGAGTATACAGTACCAGGATACGAAGGAAAGAGAATAAACCTCACAATGCACCCTGACGGTTTGGCTATCGGCCCTGCACTGACCATGGCTGAACTAGTTGAGACTTCTGCAGACAAAGTGATAGTAATCGAGAAAGGTGCCATGTTTACTAGACTCATTGAGGAGCAAGCTTACAGAAAATTCAACGCTATCCTCATTCACACGGCAGGACAGCCTCCGAGAGCTACAAGACATATGATTCAGAGACTCAACAGCGAATTAGGGCTACCAGTCTACGTTTTCTGCGATGCTGACCCTTGGGGCATGTCAATAGCGATCACGATCATCTGTGGAAGCGCTAATGCAGCACATCTCAAAGACCTAACGACACAGGAAGCACGATGGATGGGCCTGTACAGTACAGACATTCCGAAATATAAGTTACCCAGCGAGAAACTTCAGAATGTAGACGTGAAGAAGCTTCTGGACATGCAGAAGGATCCCAGATGCTCAGGAGAGCCTTGGAGCAGCCAGATAGATCACTTCCTAAAGCACCGCGCCAAATGTGAGCTTGAAGCATTCAGTAGATACGGTCTGGACTATGTTGTAACGAAATACCTTCCAGAGAAGCTTCAAGAATTGCCATAGACAAACAGCAGTAAGAAGGATCTAATGAGAACATTTCGCGCTCTTTGGCACCTTCTTTGTTAGCAAGTCAATATCTGTAACATAGTGAATTGCTCTGGAACCGCTTGGCGAAAACGTTATAAGTTTCACTTCATATGTTATATGACATATGTTATATAATCCTTTTGACCTTCAGGCAAATACTGCGAAACAAAACATAGAGAATCTTAGCATGGCAGATGTGGAAGAACGATGCAGAACATGCCTCGTCACAAACCCAATGGCATGCAAGGAAGTCTGTGAAATCTGGAAGTTGAAACAGGAATATTCAACCCTGAGAAAGGAATCCCCGGTCAAACCGAACGCTGCAACCGTATTGTATATGGCTTCGAATCAATCCAATTCCCAGATTCTACATGCACTAGCTGACAAGTCAGTGAGTATTGAAGATCTGAAACTCATTCTGGACGGAAATTGCAGCAATGTTGACCTCAGAGATAGACTAGACAACCTCGTGGGTACCGGACTATTGGGAACCAGAGAGGGAGAGTACCATGTCACAACGGCAGGTAAGAAAGCGATCGGGTCACTAGAACAGTATGAAGGACCACAACTCGAGAACATCGACGCCACCAATGAGAAGATTCTGAGGCTACTAAGTGAGAGCGAAAGGACAGTGTCCGAAATGAGTAAAGCGCTACCTAGAACTGAGTTGATGAAGGCGTTGGAGAAACTGAGAGCTTACGGAGTTGTAGAGAAAATAAACGGAAGAAATCAAATCCTCTATTCTGCCACAAAAAGACGCCCAACAAGAAAACTGTCTCCAATAGAACTAGCAGTCTTCAGAAGCCTACCCAGAAAAGGAATATCACCTCAGGAAATCAGCCATAAACTTGACATTACATTACCAAGTGTTTACAGGTACCTTAGACTGTTACGCTACAAGCGGCACGCTCTCAAACAGAAGCAAGAGATAACTTTTGCGCTGACTCCTGTAGGCAAACAAATAGCGGAAGCTCTTGAGAAAGTTCAGAGAGTCATGGACACGCTTTCCCCAAACGATTTTGCCTAGAAACGTTCTAGCAATCACGACTTGAAGACATGCATACTCTACAGTTTTTCACATCATAGTCCGGGTCAAATCTCTTATGGACCTCGCATAGCAACTTCTCTTCTCTAACGACTCTGCACGCCTTACAATACAGCGCATTAATCTGCCCTGCCGAAGCCCCATTACTGGCTATCTGCCCTGCAGCATCCCCTATTATTTCTTGGATCGAGCTTATTCCTTCAAGATTAAGCGTGTTTCCGCGAGCACTTCGAACATACTGGCTGATAGCGGACTGAGTCACACCTAATGCCAGAGCAGCTTCTTCTTGTCTCATGGAATATTTCTGTGTCAATTCCCGAGCCACAAGCGCTCTAAGAGAAGGAATCACAATTCTTACAGCCAGTTCACAAGGCAACGGGGAGGCTACGGTCTTCATATCGTCACCAAATCGCATAGTCAGACATGTTTGCTAACATCTGCATTGCTAGATTCTCCAAGGACTATCAACGTTCCTCATGGCACTCATGAAGATATGGTAAACTGTCTTTCTTGTCATGTTCTCTTCGAATACTGAGCAAACTGCATCGTTTCCTAGGAGACTTAGCAACATCGGTTGAATTCCGGCCAATCGCTATTAAAAGCTGTTTCCTTTTTGACCCGCAGCCTTTCGATACCAAGGCTACTGCCGGTCGCTGGATCTCATCATAGACCGAGAATTCATAAGAATCATATAGATTCCAGAAGTGTAGAACTTCTTGCGCAAGCGATTTGCATAGAGAGCAATTCTTGAGGTCTCAACATTGATTGAAAAAGCAAGTGGGAAGAAAGGCGTTGGACTAACCATAACCAGTGTAATGAGCATAGTGTGCATAGTCCTTCTAGTTAGTCTGGGAGGAGCAGTGGCCAACTATACCTCTATAATAAACGGAAAAGACAGCACCATGGCAGCCAAGAACTCGCAGATTGCATCACTGGACTCGCAGGTCTCGAATCTTCAAAATCAAGTGACTGAACTGAGCAGTCTGCCCACCTCACAGCCTGTACAATTCACTGGGGCATTAGAGCTTGCTAGCGGCACCCTCGCAAATGGAATGACGTACTTCTTTGTGGTTCCAAATGAAACGCGGTTGGTCATAGAACATGTATCAGCACGAATCGACAATCTCGATCTTAGTGACTCAATAGATCTAAACATCGTGACCTGGGTAAATGGCGTCCGGGTGGAACATTATCTAGGTGTGGCCGGTCCACAGGGACGAACCAAGATAGATCCATACTCCCAAGCGTACCAATTCATATCGCAGAGTGTACAAATCTACGCAGACGCTGGCTCACATGTGAGCGTTGGCGCTAACCGTGAAACACGTACGAACAAAGCGACAGTAGTGTTTTCTATTTCTGGTTATTTTGTGGATACTCCCTAAGCTTGTCGAATGGCACTGCTTCTCCTCCAGTGCCCTCAGCGAAAGTGCAGGATTCCAGTTGACACCGTACCGCTTTGCTCCGCCCAGCTTGACTCAAGGCCCCTCATGATTCTCTGAGCCGCAATCTTTATTCGAAATGACTAGCTAACAAGAGCACGCGCTTCGAAGTGGCTAACTAGCGCAGGCAGATAGACGGAATAGGAGATTTACCTATGGTGACGAGGAACAGAGCGGGCAATTTTCTATCCAGCAAAGCAATACTCGGTAAGGACGTTCTGCTTGAAGGATTCAATTCAGTGTTGGGAAAATCTGAGATTGGAAGCAATTGCCTAATTGGCTTAGGATCAATAATTGGATATCCGACAAGAGAGAACATGAAGAAACTCCTCAGGAACGCTAACCCATCACTCGAGTCATTCACCATCTCATACTACGATAAAGTCAGTTCAGGATCAAAAATCGGCTGCAACTGCGTGATACGCGGCAGAGCCTACATCTATGAGAGTTCCTTTCTGGGAAACAATGTGGAAACTGGACATAACATAATGATCCGTGAAAACGCAAGAGTAGGCAACGAAACCAGGATTGGTACTAACACAGTGCTAGACAGCAGTTTTGAAACAAACTCGGTCGGAATCGTAGTAGGAGACAGAGTGAGCATCCAAACAGGGGTTTACATTCCAGCTCCTGCAGTCATAGGGAACGGGGTCTTCATAGGACCCAATGTTGTATTCACCAATGACAGATATCCTCCCAGCACAGAAAGAAGCCAGATCATAGTCAAGGATGAGGCCGCCATAGGCGCAAATTCCACTGTCATTGCGGGAGTAGAAGTTGGAGCCAACTCAATGGTAGCAGCTGGCTCAGTCGTGACTAGAGACGTTCCAGAAAATGATGTTGTCAAAGGAAATCCTGCAAGACACTACATGACAATTGACGAATACAGAAAGAAGAGAGGAGAATACGGCAGACCTCGCGCGGCTGTCTGAACCACAGATCAAGCGGTTGCCGTAGTGAACAGACAGACAAGCATGCAATAAGCTAGGCACGAAACAGGTTCCAAACGAGCTACCAAGACTGATTCTCTCAATCGAAAAAACGAAAACTCTTTTAACGTACAACGAGAACTCGTAGTCAGTCGAGGCGTACCAATGGATCTTGAAGAGTATGGCAGGACGCAACGACGAATGTCGAATCCTCAGTGTGTCTTCTGCGAGATCACAACAGAACCTAGCATAATCTATCAGAGTCAAGAAATGACCGTTCGAGGCTGGAGATGCCCTAAATGCGGATTCGCTTTCATACACCCCGAAGAGATTCCAAAAGCTATGCAAGTCATGCGAGAAGTCGCAAGAGTATATTAGCGATAACAAAGCAGAGCAGCCAATTAGGCGGCCCTTTCCATTTTTCGCGCGCTTTTCAGAATAATAGGAACCTGCCTCTTTGCAGCCACACCTCATCAGAGGACGAGTGCGCTAACACACTCTTTGTTTCCGCATTGCTTAAATCTAAACACGGTTTCCATCAGTGCTATGCCAGATGAAGCTACGGTTGAATCGGATTACAGATCATACTATAGGCCTATTCCACTCAAGGTCAACCCAATAATCGACGATTGCACACTGAGAGATGGCATACAAATGCCTGGTACAGCCGTTTCCCCCAGACATGCTGCTCACATCGCATACCTTCTTGACGCTATTGGTGTCGAACGAATTGAAGTTCATCAATATCAGGAACCAGATCAGCAAGCCGTCAAACTTATTCAAGACCTAGGACTAAGGGCCCGTCTATGCACTTGGTGCCGTGCAGTCAAGGAAGATGTTGACATAGCACTAAAACTTGATGTGAATGAAATAGGCATATCATATCCAGTTTCAGACATTCATTATAGGGCAAAATGGCCAGGAGTAACTAATGAGGAACTCATGAGACGTTGTGTCGAAGTGGTTGAATATGCACATAGCCACGGCCTCATAGTCTTCGTTCACGGTGAAGATAGTACCCGATCAGACTGGAACTATGAACGTTCGTTCATAAATGCATGCGCATCTGCAGGTGCTGACACCTATAGAATATGTGACACTGTGGGAGTCGGAGTTTCTGATCCTCGAACACCTTTGCCAAATGGCATAATTGAAAAGATAAGAAGCATTAAGAAAGAAACAAAGATCCGCCACGTAGAAATGCATGCCCACGACGATTTTGGCAATGCAGTTGAAAACACAATAGCCTCGGTGCGAGCAGCTGATGGGCTTTATGATGATGTATATCTCAGCACAACTCTGCTAGGCATGGGAGAGCGTTCCGGCAACGCAGAGACTGAAAAAGTAATGATGAACCTTTGCATGCACTACGGAATGGACAAGTTTGAAGACGGATTGTATTGGCTCAAAGAGGTCTGCGACTATGTCAGTTATGCTACCGGAGTTGTAATACCACCCAACAAAGCAATCATAGGAACAAACGCGTTTGCACATGAATCTGGAATACACACGCACGGCGTTCTAAGAAACCCTCTGACATACGAAGCTTTTCCGCCCAAACTGGTTGGAAACGTTAGAAGACTCACTATCGGAAAACAGTCTGGAACAGCCATAATACAGCACAGGGCTGAAGAGTTGAGCGGAAAGAAGGTGAACAAGACAGACCCCAGACTTGAAAATCTTGTCCAACTCGTCAAAGGAACATATGCATCGGGTGAGAGAAAGTCAAGTCTAAGAGATGAGGAATTCAAACAACTAGTTCAACAGGTAGGCCTCATCCAATAGATGTATTGGACAAACCTTTTTAATTCCGAATCCTCACCCTCACGAGTCGCGATGCACCATTGCCACAAATAACCATAGTTGATTACGGTCTCGGGAATCTTCGGAGCGTTGAGAAAGCTGTTGAAGAAGTGGAAGGCACGCCCAAGATAAGCAGCGACCTCCAAGATCTTAGAATAGCTGACGGCATAATTCTACCCGGCGTTGGAGCGTTCCGTGACGCTCAGGCCAACCTTTCAAGGCTTACCACCACACTACTAGAGCAAATAGACTCTGGGAAACCCATTCTGGGCATATGCCTCGGACTACAACTTCTGTTCACCGAAAGCACAGAGGGAGGGGAATTCAAAGGCCTCGACATCATCAAGGGAAAAGTCATAAGATTTCCAAAAGGAGTCAAAATCCCCCACATGGGATGGAACACACTGAATATTAAGAAGGGAAATCTGCCTCTGCTTGAAGGCATCAGCTCCAATTCCTACATGTACTTTGTTCACTCATACTATGGTGTACCCCAAAACGAGTCGGACATCGCCGCTGAGACAGAGTATGGAGTGAGTTTTCCATCAATTATTGCACGAAAAGAGGTGTTTGCGACTCAATTCCATCCTGAAAAGTCAGGTGCAAATGGCCTCCAAATCCTTAGAAACTTCACCCGCAATCTAAAGAGGTAGCTCCCAATGGTCTTGACAAAACGGATAATCCCATGCATGGACATGAAGGCGGGAAGAGTAGTAAAAGGGATTAGTTTCAAAGAGATCCGTGACGCAGGCGACCCAGTTGAACTTGCAAGTCGATATGACGAAGAGGGCGCTGATGAAGTTGTTCTACTAGACATCTCTGCATCTCAGGAAGGGAGACGTGCACTAGTTGACGTGGTTCGCAGAACCGCCGATGTGCTCTTCATACCTTTCACCGTTGGTGGAGGGATCAAAGGCATAGAAGATATCAGAGAACTCCTCGTCAACGGGGCCGATAAGGTAACCATCAACACGGCGGCAGTCCTAGAACCATTTCTACTCCGACAGGCCTCAGAGGCATTCGGAAGTCAATGCATAGTAATCTCCATTGATGTCAAGAGAATCTATGTTGGAGACAAAGAAGTACAAGGCAAAGTCGTCGTCGACACACCTGAGGGAAGGTGTTGGTGGGACGTCTACATCTATGGCGGCAACACGCCCGTAGGAATAGACGCAATTCAATGGGCGGAGATGGCTGCGGCTCTTGGTGCAGGCGAGATAGTGGCCTCTTCACTAGATTTTGACGGAAGAAAACTGGGATATGATAATGCTTTCCTTAGAACAGTCTCCGAAAGAGTCAATCTTCCACTGATTGCGAGCAGCGGTGCAGGAAATCCTCAGCACATGGTAGACGCAATTAAACTAGGCAAGGCTGACGCGGTCCTGGCGGCCAGCATATTTCACTACGGTACATATACAATTCGTGAGGTCAAGAGATACCTCCACGATAGCGGAATCCCCGTGAGACTGTAGATGCCGATAGACTCCATTCATCCTGTTTTTTCAATCTTTTTGAGCCCTTCTTTCGCTGGCAAATTCCTGCATCAAAGCAGTTGTTTACGGGTGTCTATGCGAGATATATCCTTGTATACGTCATCTAATAGCTCCTTTTTGCTAAGAGAGTCATCAATAAGCTTTTTTTGTTGTATACCGTTGTAAACAGAGCCCAATCATAGAGAAGTCTTATTAAGATGAAAGACTGAATACCAAGAAAAACTGAGAGGGGAATAACAATCCCAGTCAAGAGCTTCCGTCTAACCGCTGAGCAGACTGAAATGTATGATGACATACTCAGGAGACTGGGGATTGAAGGCGATAATGAGAGTGACAAGTTCAGAAGCCTGATTGAATTTCTGTATGATTACATAGATGTTAATCCAGCTACGAATGAGCCAAAAGGCGAGCTGATAGCTGAGAAGTTCTCTGGAGATCGTTCTAGACTGGATGTTCTTGACCTTATCATTCATAGTCTCAAAGAGCATGAGGTTAACCTTGATAGAATAATCTCAAAGCTGGAAAGACCTTCACCGATCATCTCTGATACTGCACATGACCTCTCTCAGCAGCTGTAGCAACATTTAATGAACTCAAAGCAAGCGCTGTGATTACTGGATTTCCTAAACCATTCAGTTCAGTAGGTTGAATCAGCCATATTGTTTACAATAGTGTGGAGAGATGTCTATGAGCGCCCAAGACGTCAACGCAGAGCGCGCTCAAACAAGAATCTGAACTGGAACTCGTAGTTCTATGGTGTTTACTTTCCTTTCCCAAGAACCGAGTCTAGAGACATGGTCACTCTTCGCAGGAAATGAAAAGGACGTGCTGGGCGCTTCATCTTGCTGGTTTTCGAGCGGTAACTATATTATTTGGTTCAAAGGAAGACTACGACGAGCCGGCGTAGCTTAGCTCGGTAGAGCAGTGGACCAGAGGAAGGCTCTTCTTCCATGGGCTGAAGCTGTTAACCCATTGGTCGACGGTTCGAGTCCGTTCGCCGGCGCCACAACCCTTTTGGGAAAAGCGCGCACTGCCGGAAAAGGTAGTTTCATCTAGGTTCTTCGAGTTTTTCATGCGACTTACCATATCAACTAGAGCGTTTTCTGCCACTCTTGATAGAGCGCGCGCGCTGAAG
>JBGOZA010000013.1:0-15163 GCA_041480025.1 Bathyarchaeia archaeon
CCAGCTCAGTCTCGCTGCTTCGAAGTCGTTCCGTTCTCTTCAGCATACCGAGGAATGTGCTGAGATCATTTTTGTCAAGGATTACTTTTCCATAGAGACTGTTGTAGAGGACTTCCTCGCATACCTTGATAGGTGGGACGTCCCCGTTTCCTCGATCTAGAAGAGCTGCACGGATTCCATGAAAGAACTCGTAGCCAGATTCAAGCAACTTGATATCACTCTTTTCTCGTAATCGAAAGTTCATTACCCTTTCGGTCGAACCAGCCCAGGTATGGACCAATCAGTCACAGCAAGACAGCGCGTGGCTCAATATTGAAGATTCAATCAGTATGTTCAGGAATCAGACGTTTTGTTGAGAATAACCCTGTAGTCTTGAAATACCAATAATCTTATAATTGTGTGCCAAACTACTGCGGCTAATCTTGTAGGAAACTGATCATTATTGGATTTGCTCGAGATTTTGCTAATAGCCTTGGGTCTAGCGATGGATGCGTTCTCAGTCTCCGTAGTGCAAGGAATGGAATCAAGAGAAAATAGAATCTCAGACGGGCTCAAGATGGCTGGCTCGTTCGGAATCTTTCAGTCTTTGATGCCAATAATAGGGTGGGTTGCGGGCCTACAGCTGATCGATTTGATCTCAGGATTCGACCATTGGATAGCTTTCGTCTTGTTAGCATTTGTCGGAGGAAAAATGATTTATGAAGCCATATTCGTTCGGGAAAAGGGGAATTCAGGAATATCAGCTTCGGTATTGTTAGTTCTATCCATCGCCACAAGTATTGACGCATTGGCAGTTGGTCTGAGCTTTTCATTTCTAAGCGTGAGCATAGTGACTCCAGTCATAGTGATTGGCATAGTGGCTTTCATACTGTCTTTCCTCGGATTTTATTTTGGGAGCAACATAGGACGGGTTTTCGATAACAAAATACAGATTCTGGGCGGCCTTATATTGATAGGTATAGGAATAAAAATACTACTTGAACATATGCTGTGAGCTTCGAATCGTAAGCGCGCGCTTCTTCTGACCTTGGGAACCGTATGCTTTTCACAGATTGTCTAGTAAAGCTGAATTTCAGCTATCCAGCAGAGAAGTACGTATTACAGTGAGCTTCTGCTTAGCTAAAGAGGCAATATCAAGCATCTCCAAAACGATCATGAAGCAAGCTACTGATGCAACAAATCCACATGTTCGGAAGAGATCTATTGTTAGCCTGTTAATGCTTCCTGAAGAGTCCATTGCCAATAGCCCGGTTGTCGGAAGGTATACCGCGAGTAGTATTGTTGACCATACAGTGAGAGATGTGAACCCTATAGCGTGAAGGACCTTTTTCAAGATAGTCATGTCTGATCATTGACCGTTTCTTGTTGTCGCGTGCGTTGCTAGATTCAGAATTGCTAAGTCTATCTATTTCCATTATGAACCAGTAACATTGACTCCCTATCTATGTGAAGAGTCTCTGACTCGTTAGAACAGTTGGCCAGAACTAGCGCGCGTGCTAGAGTAGTGTCTGGGCGGTTGGAATTGAATCAACAGCAAATAATACTTAAAGCGCGCGCACATTAAAACACAAGTCAACAAGAACAATAGAGAGGGTTAAGAATGGGTATTATTTCGGTTGCCAAGAGAAACATGAAGACGAGGAAGGCAAAAGGATTCAGTAAGAAAGAACTAAAAGAAGCTGAAATAAGCCTAGATGAGGCTTTGAGGCATGGAATACCAGTCGACACACGTAGATCATCCAAGCACGAGGACAATGTGCAAACGCTCAGAACCTTCATGGAGGAGACTAAGTCCATAGTATCCAAGAAAGAAGAAGCAAAAGTGGCAAAGTCAAAAATCGAAAACATCGAGGGAATAGGCCCAACATATGCACAGAAACTAATCGAGATCGGAATCAAGACAACTGAAGACCTGCTTCAAGCCGGTTCGGCACCTAAAGGGCGAGAAGACATCGCAGCAAAAACAGGCATATCAAAGAAACTGATTCTTGAATGGGTGAATCTTGCAGATCTCTTTAGGATCAAAGGCATTGGCGAGGAATACTCTGATCTCCTAGAGGAAGCTGGTGTTGACACCGTGGTTGAACTCTCAAGAAGAGTTCCCGAAAACCTATACGCCAAAGTTACTAGTGTCAATGAAACGAAGAAGCTCGTTCGAAGATCACCAAGCCTGGAAGAAGTCAGAGCATGGATTGAACAGGCAAAGGAGCTGCCAAGGAAGATAGAATACTAGCCTATTCTTCCTTTCTTTATACGGAATAATGTGCGCAAATCCTTAAGTATTTTTGGAACCGCATTTGAAATTCGTGAACTTGAAATGGTTAGTATAGGTAAAGAGATGAGGATGGCAGAAATCTTTGCCGATGATGGAAAAACTCTTGTTACTCCTCATGAAAGCATAAGGCCCGATAGAGATTTCGGCGAAGTCGCCAAACTAATAATTGCTGGCAGTGAAGGCAAACCTGGACATGTTCTAATGACTAGACCTGGATTGCTGAAGAACTACTACAAGGCCGTTGCGGGAAAGATACCCATAATTCTTACCGTTCCACTCGAGGAAAGATATGTCGATTTGGCTGTCAAGATGGGCGCAGTCGCCGTGAAATGGAGCCACTTCGGGCCAATGGACAAACTTCCACGAGCTGAAATACAGAGGTTCTCGCAGAAATGCGACGAAGCTGAGATGCCCTTCTACTATGAGCCCGTACCTATGTCAGCGTCTCGTGCAGAAGGTGGAAAGAACATAACGGATCCAAAGGTTCTTCTACAAACTTGTCTCGAAGGTGTTACTTTCGGTGCCGACTTCATCAAGACAGAATACAGTGGTAGTCCTGAGTCCTACAGAACAATTACTTCAAAGATCAGGATTCCAGTGACTGTTCTTGGTGGCGAGAGAATATCTGATGATGAGTGCCTCAAGAGAATCAAAGGTGTTATTGATGGCGGCGGTGCAGGTGGAGCTTTCGGAAGAAACGTTACGACTCACCCGAACCCTGACAAGATTGTGAAAGCCCTCATGATGATAATTCACGAAGGCGCTTCAATAGCAGAGGCCAAGAAAGTCCTGAAATAGAAGCCTCTTTTCTTTTTCTTCGATCCAGTTTTTCTTTTGTTAGCAGCGTCTCTGATCACAGAGAAATCGAGACTATGCGCTTGTTGTGTGATGACTAAGCACGCGCCCTAGATGGCTATGTTCGTCTATAGAAATCTTTATCAGACAGATATCGGATATTTGATATCGGATAGGCGATATAGATATGACTGAAATGGGAATGAGAAGAAGAGGCCTACTGCGTCCGTGGGTCATCTCTATGCTGAGCAAGGGACCGAAAAATGGTGCAGACATAATCAATGAGATAGGAAATGCGAGTTTCGGTTGGTGGAGGCCTTCTCCCGGATCAGTATATCCCATGCTGGAAGACATGTGTCGAGAAGGCTTAATCGAAAAAAGGGACGATGGGAAATATGAAATCACTCAAAGGGGAAAAGAAGAGAGTTATTGGTCATTTGGTCCTTTGAGCAACAGACCACGAAGTGTCGAGGAGATGCTGAACGAGATAGAATCATATGTCTCATATTTCGAAGACTTAGCCCAGTCAGAAAAATCCAGAATTGAGGCTTACTACGGACGTATGAGAGCCGTTGCAGACAGATTCTCAAGACTTACAGACATCACTTGAGGCAGTGCCAACAGGTCGAAATGATCAATTCACTGCAGCAGGATTGGATCATTCAAAGACTTTGCCGTCAAGTATTATTTGGCATCCCACATTGCTTCAGTAGCAAGCTAAGGTCTTTCCTAACGCGATTCTACTATTATTCCTCTTCCAATACACGCAGTTTCGATCTGTACTCTTCTTCCGATATCTCTCCTTTTATGAACCTCATCTTTAGCTGGCTCAGCGCGTCCTCAGATGATGTTGGTGACGTTTGCGGAATAGGCTGTTGTCTAAAAACAACTTCTGCCGGTTTGTCAAATTCCCATGATTCCTGGCCAACAAGTGATTTAGTGTGCCTTATTGAGATGGGTTCTACAGCTATTCTGTTGTAAGCGATTCTCAGCGCCTCTATGAAGCTCAACATATCTTCGCGGTCAACTTTTTCAAGAAAAAGTACGTGTCCATCTTCAGCCTTGAATGAGATATCTCCCCACAGGAAGACTCCTCGATTTGCCCTCATTTGAAGTATCTTCTGGAAGGGTAACGATATGAAATCATAGCGGCCAAAGCGTTTGTCATCGAAGTAAGCAAGGCGTAAGTTCGTCAATATGATGTAGTTTGGCCGTTCAACTACCGCGAAGGTTTTGAGGAAGCTGATAACTTCCTCCTGGGAGGATAGATTCTCCTTAACTCCTCTTGGCAACTCATCAATCGGTTTCTCAGCGGGCCCTTCTTTACTCATTCTCTCACCTTTTTTGATGCCTCAGAGGGTTCGTGATTGAAGTACCGTATCCTTCACCAACTCTGGTAAACTACTCAAGCATCATATCGCGCGAGTCTTTATTCTGATTTACTGATTATTTTAGTCTTCTTGAATCTGTTCGCCTCGCGAACGCTACCACAGCGCACTACAATATCATCTAGCCGCATTACATTTGAATGTCTTAAGAATAGAAGATATAGAGTTGCCATGCTTACGCGCGCTGGTCAAAGATTCTCCGAAGAAAAAGAAGAGGGAATTGATGGAAAGGATCGTTCTTAGCTTGTTTGTATGTTAAACGGCAGCATCGCCTTGATTGTTACTCCATCTACAAGTATTTCGTATGCGACAAAGACCTGGACTGTGTGGGTGCTCCTTGTAAGCTCCAGTTTGAGCGTCTTGAGACTTATTGTCTGGGATTCTCCAATGCTCAGCGGGTCCCCATCAAACAATTCGCTTCTGTTGATGACTTGTCCATCAACTATCCATTTGTTTGGCAGAATGATATTGACCTGGTTTTCTTCTACTTCCAGCACTAGCACTGCTCGATCTACAGCGATTGCATCACCATTTAGAGTCTCTGGTACTCCATTTCTTAACAAATTCAGACCTAGCCATGCGCGTCTGCGATATTGAAGATTTATCGTGTACTGACCATTGCCTGTTGGAGTGACTTCCGCATAGACGACTGGGAGTGACAGGTAGATGCCTGCTACAATTGCAGCCATGATTATTAAGAAGGCTGTAATCTTTGTTTTGTTCTCCATGTTTCTTCACTAAGGATTAGATTAACCTCTGAGGGAAATGGGTATCGCACCTGTCATGTTCACCATTGATAAACATTATTCGCCCATGAGTTCTTTCTCGAGATGGATGAGAAGCTCTATACGTTTCTCCCATCGACCATAGAACTGATACTGCTGGTAAGAGAGATAGATCGTTGAGAAGAGGGCCGCTACTATTCCGACAGCTATCATAGTGTCGATGTAGCCAGGTTGTCTTATTGTAAGGATAAAGTATCTCGGAATGAACATTATCATTAGAAGGCAAGTTGTTACTATGCTGAGGAGACTTCCAGTCTTGAACTTATTCCATCCCTTATCAATCTCACTAAGGAAGTCATGGATAGCTTGAACTGGTAGGTCGCGGTCTTCTTTTTCACTCAATTCCTTTTCAACCTTCTTTCACTATTTCATAAGCCCTGTTCATCTGTGGTGAACTTTCAGAGTATTGATGAAAGAGCATTGCGCAATCTATCGTAGATGTCTCTTCCATCAGTGGTTATTGTACAATTGCCATCATCCAATTCAGTGACCAAACCTTTTCCAGCTAGATGCTGGAGATGTTTTAGGAAGTCATCGTAGCTGAGGGTTGTTGCCTTTCTCCATATGTGGGTCCTGGGCTGAGGCTGTGAGCTGAAATAGAGGTATTCTAGTATCTCGAAACGAATCTGAACAGCATCTTTTCTAGGTCTTGGCATCAAGCAACCCTCAAGGTGCCGCATATTTTGTTTATCTCAGTTTTCACAGAATTCATTAGTCGACCCTGATTAAGTCTATGACCGACTAGTCGAAGAAACTCTTCTTGAGTTCTGCTATACCAAGCATTTCAATATCGAGAGGGAATATCGGTCGTCGAAGCCTCTTGTACTTGAATGCGGACAAACGGGCACTGTGGATTCCAGGAGCGTCCACCTCGATTATCTTCTTGGCAATTGGCTCATGAGCAGCTCTGAAGTGAACTGCAGACTTCACAACGATGATTTTCTTCTCAGCAGGATTTATGCCGACGCTTCGATATAGTTCGAGGTCGACTGGCTGAACGCGCTTCTCGGTGACTATTACGTCTATTCCAGCACATTCGAAAACAACGGTTCGGCCCATGTTACTCTCTAGACCAGATGACATGGGTCCGGAAGGCAAGAATGTCCCGTCGGAGATTAGTTTGACTCTGCCCGTTACTTCGATTGGAGGACCATGTAGCTTGTCGGTCTTACCACCAAGTCTTATAGTCTCAGTTTTCCCGACGCCTGCTCTGATCAATGTTTCAACGGCGGCGGGATCGGCCATAACCGCAAGGACAGCGTTGCTTGCTTTCATATCAAGCATGGTCTGCAGTATCACTGTGCCATCGCATGGCGAACCTCCCCCGGGGTTGTCAGCATGATCTGCTAACACTATTGGGGCTTCGGGAGACGCAATGGCTTCGGCTATAGCCTCTCTGGGCGACACTACTTCCGCAAGGAAGTCTCTCCTTATTCTCCAAGCATAGTCTGATAGTTCGTCCGCCTTTTCCTGGGCCAAGTCGAGATCATTATTCGTAGTAACGACCATTGTTGGACCAGCAAATTCGAGGTCTGCAAAGGGATATCCTCCTGAAACCGTGACATTCACGATTCTTTCATCCTTCTCCATTTTGTGAGCCAGTTCCAGTAGCGCATTCATTGGATAGTAGCTCGTCTTCTGTTTCTGGGTTGAAAGAATCATGGGCGGTTTATTCATAGCCATAATCGGGTTCAGTTTCTTTCCCAAGGTCCTCATCAGTAACTGGGCTGCTTCTATTCCTCGATCATAGCCATCCACATGCGGGTATGTGTCGTAGCCAACCAATATGTCAGCTGCTTTGACCATCTCTTTGGTAATGTTTGCGTGCAGGTCCAAGGTCGTTATGATTGGCACTTGTCTACCAACTAGATTTCTAATTGTCTGAAGGATATTACCTTCAGGATCATCATGACTTTGTGTCACCATCGCGCCATGTAGATGTAGCAAAACGCCATCTATGTTTCCCTTCTTAATCGGGTGAATCATTTGTTCCAAGAGATAGTCAAAGGCTTCATCGGTTACGAGTCCGCTAGGGGTAGCAGCAGCCCAGACCGTCGGAACAAGTTCAACATCTTCTTTCTCCGCGACTTCAATGAAAGCCGACGCAATGGCATGTTTCTTCCTGAAAGTTTTGATTATGTCGTCTCCGCAGTGAAGTTCTTCCTTGAACTTGTCAAGGGTTGTCAGGACATTCGAGAATGTGTTTGTTTCGTGACTGATAGATCCTATCGCTACGCGTTGTGGGCTCATCAGTTTTCGTTTGCGTTTAGAGATTCTTAAGATATATCATTTATCAATGTGCAGATACAGAAACAGTCTCTGAGCGCGTGTTGATGTAAACATATGTGGCAACTTCTTCATGAGACTCCATTGCTTAAGCTTGAAGGATTAAGTGATCAGCTTCATCTGAATGTCTACGCAAAAATCGAGGCTGTGAATCAGACAGGTTCCCATAAGGATCGAGAAAGCATCAGGATTGTTTCAGACGCATTGAGTCGGGGCTTTTCAAACATTGGATGCGCTAGTACCGGCAATGCCGCCATCTCCGTTTCAGCGTATTCTTATGCTGCAGGTCTTCAGTGCGAAATCTATGTTTCGAAGAACATTAGCTTGGAGAAGAAGGCTCTCATAGAGATGTTCAAGCCAAGACTGCACATTGTTGATGGAGGCTACGATGAGGCTATCGAATCGAGCAACCTAGATTTTGAGGAAAAAGGCATCTACAATGCCAATCCTGGACATTGCGAAGCTAAACTGCTAGGGAACGCTGATATCGGGAAAGAAATCGCCAAGCATATTGACCCAGACTTCGTCATATGTCCTACAAACAATGGCACTCACCTAGCAGGAGTATGGATGGGACTAAGAGCAGCCGACAAGAAACCTCGCATGGTTGCAGCGACTGCAAAGAACACTGAAATAGCTGATAGCATAGGCGGTTTCCATCAACTTGAGAGAAACGCATTTGGTAATGCTTTGGCGGAGTCTAACGGTATTGTGACAGATTTGCCAGATAGTGAGATTATTGAAGCGCTTCGTATGCTCTACAAACAAGGGATAGTGGCGGAACCAGCTTCAGCAGCTTCAGTTGCAGCCATTAAGCATCTGAACTGCGATAGAGATGATGTCATTTGCTGTACGGTGACGGGTTCAGGCCTGAAATTCCCCAGACTAATAGAGAGATTGCTCTAGATGGTCTCACGCGCGCAAACATCTGAACCTGGATTGTCATGGGAACAGCAATAACTCTAAAACCTTAATCATATGTAAGAATCAACAATACGAAGGGCGCGGAGTTTGACCGAGAGCATACAGACTTCAGGATTGACGATTTGCAGGAACTGCAGCGAATCTCTTCTACTCACATTTGGAACGAGGCATCCATGCGTTAAATGCCGATATCTCAAGTGTATGGTTGGCAACAACTATTGGTGCAACAACTACAAACCACTCACTAAGACAGATGCCCATCAAGCATTACTAACACTACAGGAATCTGGATAGCAACATTGGTACTGCTTGAGACGCCTACCTCCAATTCCTTCATACTTATTGAAATAACCTGTCACATATGATGGGAAAAAGCCTGGGCGTGTCTTAGATATCTCACGTTGACGTAAATACAAGGAATATGACAGACGCTCGCGCTCACGTTTGTAGAGCTCTATTAGAATTGACTCCTGAGAGAGTTCTCTCCGATCTTCTGTCTGCGTCTGAAAAGCAGAGCAAGGAACAGGTCCCCGCTGATAATCTGTACAGAGCGATAGGTTTCGAGAATGATGATTCTCGTTTGGGCTGGGTGAATCCTCCTGCCTGGAGAGACGTTGAAGGAGTCTTGAGGAATTTCCTAAACCTGAGAGCCGGAAAAGGAAAGACACAATTCATATTCTCAGGCATGGGCGGATCGATCAATGCCATAAAAGCTCTCAACAATACTGTAAAGAAAGAAAGCGATATCAAGATTTACACTATTGACAGTTTAGACCCCGCTGCTATGGCCAGAATTCTCTCTTCAATAGATGATCTCTCAGAGATTCTAGTCGTCGGAATTTCCAAATCAGGCACAACTGAGGAAACACTCACCCTCCTTTCCACCCTGAGAGAGAAACTCCAAGCACAGGGTTTGGACTATCACGACCATTTCCTATGGCTGACAGACTTACCACAAGGAAGAGCCAAGATAGAAAATGCTGGCTGGGCAGGAGTAGAAATACTTCCCATACAAACCAATGGTAGAACAGACATTGGCGGCAGATTCAGTGCACCACACACAACGATTTTCCTGATACCATTGCTCCTTCTTCTCGGCAAGGACATGGGTCGGATGAAGACTTTGTGGTCTGAATATGTTCAATCAAGGAACAGACTATTCTTTGAACCAACGAAGAAAGCCCATGAATTCGCTGAGAAGGATATTAGATTCTTCGCTATCGTTCTTGAAAAAGACCTCTGTGCTCTGGACACTTGGGCTATTCAACTTTTCCAGGAGTCATTGGGTTCAAAGGTAAATGGCTTCAACCCGAAGACTGTTGTTGATCTCGAAGAATTGCCTGATGATTTTGAGCCGGTTGATTTTCAAATAGCTTCTACGGAACCTGTGCTCAGAATGATGCTCAGGATGTATTTACTGGAGGTGTTTGTCGCCGTTTTTGCTTGCTACAGAGGAATCAATTTCGTTACCCAACCTGAAGTTGACGTGTACAAGAGGAAAATGAAAGAAGCTTCTGCTCAGAACATTCCTAGGACCGAGAAAGTAACCGAAAGAGAACTCGTTGAAAGGATAAGAAGCCTTTTGCAGTCAAATGCAGCCAAGAGATTCCTAGAAGTAATCTGTTATTGGCAACTAGAAGAAGATGAAAGAAGCCATTTCAGCCGCTTCTTGAGAGCTGCTTTCCCAGAAAAGGAGATTCTTGTTTTCGCTGGTAGTGACTGGAACCACCATTCCTATCAAGCCGCAAGCAAGAATGACGACACGTTCTTCCTTATCTTGATCAAGGATAGTTATGAACAGGAAATTGAAGGTATCTCCGACGACACCCTTCAAAGAAACGTTAGAACACTGAAGACAATTGCATATGCCACGTATTCAACACTGATTCACAAATCAGGGTTCTTCAAAGTGCTGCGCACAGGGACTGGGCAATGTGAGAATCTCGGTTGAACAGATTGTTGCTGCGCGCTCTGCTTATGTCTGCTCTTCCTACGATTAACATTCACGTTTGTGACCCACCCAGTCTTATGGGTGACAGGGTTCCCATTAGTAGACCTTAATTCCGTCCAAGCTATGCTCGCCGGAGGTAGAATGGGTAGTAGAGAATGAAGACAAAAGGTGTAATCGCTTCTGCAGAGCGCTTATCGAATTATCCGTTCGCAATGAGTCCAGAAATTGACTGCATGTGGGATATCAAACATCACCTTAGCTGATAGGGGAACCGTAGGCATTCTCAAGGGTGCCTACGCCTTCGCCCAAATCCTTCAGGGTGATTACATGGCCTTCTGTTTCAAGCTGGAATTCTTCTGGAGTTATAGCGTATTCTACATATGTTTGTGAACCGCCTCCCACCATGGTGAAGGTCTTCTCTGCATAGGAAGTCAGAAGCATTCTGAGCCTGTGATCTCTATCATATGCATCAATCCTCCATGCACACTTTTTGTCATTCTCACGCTCAATCCTTAATCTTGGTTTTCTGAATCGGATATGAGTCCCTTCATCATGGTTGTAGAAGTTAACGGAGACACGAAAACATCTCTTTGAATCCTTTCCAGCTTTCAGACCAAAGAACGAGAACATCGAACCATTTCCGAAGATGACTCTCGCCCAGTGGAATGGTCCATATGGAATTATGCCTACTACCTTCTGAAGATGAGCTGTTCCAGTGAATGCCTTTCCAAGCACCTCTCCTTCAGTATTCAAGAAGACGTCGGTCCATCCTATTCCAAATGGTGGAACTAAGACACCGTGTGCGCACTTTTTCTCAAGAAGACTTCCCTCACTCATCTTCAGATGGACTATCCTCCCTATCTCCAACTCATATGTTGGGAACCCACCTTTGAGAGTAATTCTCCCCTCTCCGATTTGAGAGACTAATGTCTTCTCTTGTTGACTGGTTGATACAACACTATTGCTTGCTCCAAAATCATGCATCTCTTTTCCATCATAAATCCAGCATGCTGTCACGGCCAGATGCTCATTCTTGTTTATCTTCCTCAGCGCAATGTCTTCGCCATTGAAGACCATGCTCTGCCCATTCTTCCTGTAGATAAGTAACATCAGCTGTCTCTTGTCTCCGCAGAAAAAAAGGAACCACCAGTACTCTTTTCCTAGGGGAGGTAGAAACTCAGAATTGTACATGGTTCTATTCAACAAGTCTGCGTCGACACCAGCACCGTTGATTGAACTTAACTTTCTGAGCAGGGAATATGTTCTGGCAAAAAGTCTTGCCTGTTCTCCCGCATATTTGATCTCATCAACGGGGTTGCTGAGGTGCCTCATCCTTATTCCACTTTACCTATTCTCTCCGATTTTCTCGAGAGCTTTAATCTTCTGATTCACAACTAGTTGCGTTGACTCTAAACCAATGGCGGTTAGGAGTCTCAATCTGCACCACATTTCTTCGATTCCGCGAATAGAAACCGTTGCTCTTATGCAGCCTTTGAGGAAATCTAAAACGCTAGTACTGTTTCTAGATAGATCCATGTCCTCTAGATTAACATCGAGACTAATTGTGGGATCCTTCTGTCTTCCCCGTATGGCCTTCACGTATTCAATAGTTTCTCCCGTGGTCTTCACGACATAACTCGTAACTGGAACGCCTTCACTGCATATCGTGAGCTGTAATTTCTGCGATCCCATAACCTTCATCATAAATGGAGAGAATTCTATGATCTTGTCCAAACCGGATTGCCTCGTGTATTCTTCTACGCAGGGATCTGCCCCTGCTTCTGCTGCTATCCTCATGTGTTTGAGCATGTTTTCTCCTTGTGAGCTGGTTGTTGTTTGCCAAGCGAAGCTCAACGCGTTGACTATTCCTTTTATAAAATCTTCCAAAGGGATTCTTGTTCCTGGTTCAAAGTTTTGACGAGTATGATCGATTAGGGTATCGAGTGTCCAGAACTTGGCGTGGCAATATGTAGCTAGCTCTTCCAGTCTTTCACCGCTTAGATTCTTGGTTTTGAAGACCGAATGCATTTCATCATACTTGGTCCAGTCTCTTTCTACAATCAAGCCTTTGTTGTCCAAGTCTTCATAAAACCTTGTGCTAGGAAATGCGGTTGCCACTCCGAAGCCCACCCCGGACAAACCTATTCTCTTAGCATACTGAGGAAACATCATTATCTCTTCCTCAGTCTGGTCAGGTAACCCAATAACGAAGGTTCCTCCCACCCATGCACCGTTCTCTCTCAGTATTCTTGCGGCCTTCTCCTGCATTGGTAAGGTAATGCCTTTTTGAGTTGCTTTCAGATCTTCTACTCTGAAGCTCTCAATGCCCATCTCATAGTTGAGTATTCCACTCTTGCACATCTTCTCTACTAGCTCTTGGTTTCTCACAATGCTATCCACCCGGACCAAGACAGAGAACCTGATGTCCAGCTTGTGTTCACTCAACAAGTCACATAGTTGGTCGATGATCTGGGGCGAACCCATGAAGTTCGGGTCAGTCGCCAGTATGTAAAGGGGTTTATCTCTGTGGAATGAAGAGATTTCCAGCAGTTCTCTCATTATGTTCTCTGGTGAACGGAAACGCTGATACCCTCTATTCATTGCGGGTTCGCAACAGAAGCTGCATTTTCCCCAGCAGCCTCTGGACATCGCGATGACGTCTCTCTCTCTTCTACCATCTATTGACATATGGTCTTTGTATTCATATCTTCTAAGATGCCTTGCTGGGAACGGTAGGAGATCTAAGTCCTCGATTAGGGGGCGGTCAGCATTATGGATTCTTTTGTTCCCATTCCTATAGGATAACCCAAGGATGTCTCTTGGGTCAATCCCTTGTACCAGTTCTCTGAGTGTGTATTCGCCTTCACCTCTGACTATGAAATCTACATGTTCATCTTTGAGTAGTTCATCTGGAATAGCTGTCGGATGATACCCTCCGAGGACTGTTGCACACCTGTTTTCTTTGGCAATCTCTGCAATTCGCAAGCCTTCATTGTGGTCTGTAGCCGACATTGTGACCCCAACGAGGTCCGGCTCAAATGATTCGATGAAGGATTCGAAAGGCGCTTTCTCGATCTCCATGTTGACTATGTTTACTCTTTCAACTGAGTTGGCTATTGAGGCGGCCAAGTACTCTAAACCCAAGGGTATAGTGTCTGAGGCGAATCCGAGTCCTCTTTTCCCTGTTGGCTTAACCAGCAAGACTGTCTTGAACGTCAATTATAACAACCCTGTTCTTCTTTGCCTGCTCTGACCTAGCAGTTCTAGACCTACACCTAACGTCGCGCGCGCTTTATAATTGTCTTGGCGTAGTAAGGAATTGTGAAGGGCTATCTAGCAAAATCTGTCTCTATCTTCAACTCTCTCTTGGCATAGTATGCTCTCTTCTGATTCTGATTTGTCACGGCATCGCTAGATTGGTAATACTTTGCCATCTTTTTGGCAATAGTAGAATTCGTCTTTTTCTTCCGGAAATATCCGCTTGTAAGGTATTGTGTAGAGGTATTCTTCAATGAAGTCTATATTTTCGCCGGTTATCCAGTCTTGAGAGAAGGTTCGGAGATCCACGACTGCCCAGCCTCTTATCGTTATGTCTTTCTTGTCTTGCGTGTACCAGTTGAAGTAATCCGGATAATATGACATTACCAGATCTCTATAGTTTTCATATGTGGGTGGCCTACCGTGGAGTTCAGTCTGTCTCGATTTTGCGACAGAGCCGACTTTGCTGTTTGACCAATATACGAACACGTTGTGATCTATGTCACTGGCTTCAATGCAAAGAATGAGCGGTGGATACCCGTGCTGCGACAGAATAGCGGCTGCCATGATTGCACCTTCAAGGCAGTGTGCGGTCCTATGTTTCAGAACTTCTCTAAAACATCGATTTGTAGCTCCTTTCTCCTCAAAATTGTATGGTATCCAACTCAAGAATTCTTGCACTTTTTCAGGAGTGTCGTAAGTGTCTATTGCCCTCAATTCTTCTGCCGTGAATCTACGATTATTCAAATAACCATCTTCCCGGAGATTATTGAAGATGATAGGATAAGAGACCAAACTGATAAACGCTGTCACCGCTCGCGCTATTTGAAGACCAGTATCGTATCCGCAGATGTGGAAGGTTTGCACAAAAACGGTGCTACAGTCATCTATGCAGATGTTATGATAATCCGAAAATACTGGTTATTGCGATAGAGTCTGTCTGGTGTGATCCACTGAGTATATGGAGGAGTCAACTTCCACAAACCTGATAGTAGTATCGGGAAACCTCCCGATTTCGACGGCGAAGATAATAGTCATGACCTCAGACTTGCAGTGGGCTGCGGAGGAAACCCTGAATATCCAAAGGCAACTTTCCGAGACGTGAATCTTGACATCCGCTTCCCCAACGTTAAAGTGAAGGATTTTGTGCTCGCTGATGCAGTACATCTACCTTTCAGAGAGAAGATGTTCAAGGAAGTCTGTGGTGCTCATATCATAGAACATCTTGATGACCCAGAAGCGTTCATCCTTGAGTGCGCAAGAGTTGGAGAGACCTATGAAATCAGTTTTCCACAATGGTTCTCCGCAGCAGCATACATAGACCCTACCCATAAATGGGTTTGGTTCAGAGGCAAATTTCGACCAATTCCCCGTTTTCTGAATCTATTGGTCCGCTTCTTGTTTGCTAACAAACTTGCAGATCATATCTTCGGTAAGGAAGAAATATCTCGTCTTGGAGAAGCCAGTTTGAGGGCCAACTCATTGTGAATAGACGTAGCGC
>JBGOZA010000014.1:0-14974 GCA_041480025.1 Bathyarchaeia archaeon
ATTTATGTTATGTGATATATGAAAACAATCAAATAAAGAGCACGCGGGGTTTTCTTTACAATAGAAAAATCATAAAAAAGAATGAATATCCGCTATACTAGATCAGCGGCTGATTAGAGTTTGCGATGCTTTGGATAGCATTCACGACAATATACTGGTCGTCCCTCAGTAGGCTTGAATGGTACTTCACATTCCTTCCCACAATCAGAGCAGACTGCTTTAGTCATCGTTCGTGGACCCATTGGACGTCTTTCGTAATTATAACCCATTATTTTCACCTCTATTCAACATAGCTATACAAATAATTGATTCCCAAGTAAACAAAACTCTTGAAGAATAAACTACTGTACGTTGCGCCTTACATAACAATCTCATCTTATAAGGATATATAAATTGAGATCTTGAGAAAAACAGCGCGCACTTTCTGAGATGGAGGAAGATTGCAAAGGAAATAAGAGGGCTAACTACGCCCTTTTCCTCTATAACTCATTCTTTTCTGAGGATTCGACTTCCCAGACAGCGTCTTTCTTAGTCTTTGCTTCAAAGTTCTTTTCGTTCTATTCAGCCTCATCTATGTAATGTATTCGGGAGTATAATAGGTGCTCTCAATTCCTGTGATAGCCTATGTATATTATGTCTCTTAAGCCACTACGGCGGTTAAGTTTTCGCAGCGTTAAGCCAACACTAGAAGAGACGCATGTGAACAGTAGGAACATTGCGATCAATCGCGCCTGTCTGAATTACCAGCAAGGTCTGAGAAACCCAGACAAAGTGAATTTGATTTTCACTGCGTCTTCAGCATATACCTCTATCTTGGCATCCTTATCAGCATCAACAAGCATGGAAAGAGAGTGCTTCGGAGACAGTACTAATCTACGTTCCAAAGAAGAACCCACTGTGCGGACTCCTGCAGAATATGCAGTATCTAAACTAGTATTCTCGATTGCAATCTTGCAGATTGAATTAGCACTAGTGTTGGACGGAAGATCGTCCGAACTCAGGTCTAGGAGTCTCCAAATACCATTCTGTTTCGAACTCAATTCTACGCCTTCTAATCAAAGCGCTGATTTCCGTTCATATCAGCCCAGTGTATTGAAGCCCACAATCGCGGACATAGAACAAACTGGAAGGACGCGAGACGGACAAAAGAAGCCTTGACGTCAAGATATAGCACAGGTTATTAGGTATTACGATTGGAATACGGCGTGCCAGGTCTTCTCGGCTACGTGCCTCCCGTCATCTCTTTCGACTCCGCAGGACAGTCAGTGCATTGAATTGTCTGGACTCTCTTGGCGTGTCCGCAGTAGAAGCCTTTGACGCTGCAGAAAAAGACGAATCTCCTAGGGAAAAGGTAATCGTCTTTCTTGGGATAACGGTATTTCTTGGAATCACTCATAACTGGACGTGCGGGTGTTGAGTTATTAGGTATTGCGATTGGTATACGGGCCGTTAGGCCTTTGCAGTTCCGTGTAAGCCTGAATATTTCATTTGCCAGTCCGAGTCTAGCGGACTGAAGTAGTTGGAGCTGGGGGTGAGATTTGAACTCACATGGACTCGCTCTGCAGGCGAGCGCATCAACCGGGCTCTGCCACCCCAGCATCGTCTAATCTTCTAAATCCCAGAGTTAAGGTTTCCCCAAAGATACCATTCTCTTTCCAGATTCGGCCACTTTCCACTTATGTGTTCATGATGAGAACCATATCCTATGCACCTGTATCCGGCGCGCGCTATTCTGAGAACAAGATGAACACGAGCCGTGCAACTGAACACGGCTAATTCTAGCTTCCGGCCAATACGTTCATTCTTCGAATGACCTCATTGGGATCCAGCGTGAAATCTGGACCAGTGTTCTCGACCTTTATGCTTGCGGCTGCTGAGGCAAAAAGGCCGCAATGATAAACATCTCCTCCTGCGAGGTATTTGGTTATGAAAGCTCCAGCATATGTGTCTCCGGCGCCAGTGGGATCTCGTGCAATGGTTTCGTAAGCAAATATGCGAACTTGGCCATGTTCCCTAGAAATGACGCTTCCTTTCTCAGCCAACGTCACTATAGACAGTCTGGCACCCCAGTCAACTAACAGACGTGACACGGTAAATGGATTCTCATGATCCGCCATCAGTTTGGCTTCATGCTCATTTGGCTTGATAATGTCAACCAAGCCACACAGGGTCCTCGTGACTTTGGGATCACCATGCTCTACGATACGTCCACCGTCGCCAATTTCTCTAATAAGGCCTTGAGGATCAAGAAAGATCTCGGCTTTACTGTGATTTCTAACATATCGAATGGTCTCAACTCCGATTTCACCAAGAATAGGGCCAAAAAGAATGACCTCAGACTCAAGGAACTCGTCTGGAATATCCTCAGGATGAATTTCCTCAGAAACACCAAGCACATCAAGGGTTCGGTCCCCGCGATCATCATAGACAAGTTTGAAGCCGCCTGTAGAAGAAACAACCTTAGTTCCCCGAGCATCTATTCCATACTTGTCCATCCATTGACGAAAATGTGTCTCACGGTCTTTTCCAATGCAGCCAACGAACCCAACTTTTGAAACACCCAGTTTTCGAGCAGCCAAGCAAGCGTTCGTACTGCATCCTGAGAGAACTCTTCCCTCGGTTCTGATATAGGGAGTAATTATCTCGTCATAGACAGGGTTTCCTATACACACTAAATCAAACATTTTACTTGCCTCCGGTCTGAATCCACGTATAGTGAATGCGTTGAACAACTGTAATGTGGGAAAGAATCCCCACCAGCAGGACAGAGTATTCAAGGGCTATCGGCAAATAATAGCTGAGTAGTGAACCCCCTATCAATATCAGAAACTTCTCCTGACGCTCTGCTATGCCAACAGTGCAACTCTTGAGTCCTCCAACAGACTCAGCTTTGGCTCTCGTGAAGCTTGCCATCAGCATCCCAAACAGAGCGAAGAGACCAACAATCCAACTAACCAGGCCACCGTATATCATGCCAAATACCATAAAGAACTCAGCATATCGATCCAATACATGATCAAAGACGGCTCCAAACCTTGTTACTCTGCCCGTTGCCCGGGCAACTCCGCCATCAAGCATATCCACAAAACCACTCAAGATTAGAAAAAGACTACCCTCCACAGCTTTTCCGACGGAATACTGATAGCCTGACACAACGGCTACAAGTACACTCAGAATAGTAAATGCGTGTGGAGAGAGTCTAGTCTTCGCCAACAGTAATCCCATAGGGCGTGTCGCTTTTTCATAGCTGTCCCGAAGCTTTCCAAATACCACGATGAATCACTTTCCCCCAGACTACTTCATTCCGGAATTTATCATTACCCCAAGCAACAGTGAGAAGACGAGGAAACTAAGCCTCGCGCGCAAAATAACTAGAAAAAAGTGTTGCGTAAGTTCTTCTTAGAAACCTCATAATCCCTATCCTGTCATTAGGTTCTGCTGCTCGCGTGCGCCTTAAAAGAGTGCAACACTAATTGAAGGGAAGAAACTGGTTATGTCCGCTCTAGAGAAGCTTGGTCACTCGTTAACTGAAGCAGTGAGAAAGATACTTAGGTCACCCGTTGTTGATGAGGCCGCAGTCAAAGAGCTTGTCCACGACTTCCAGAGTGCTCTTCTACAATCTGACGTGAATGTTAACCTTGTACTTGATTTATCGAAGAGACTTGAACAGAGAACCCTGAATGAGAAACCTCCTCCCGGTATAACGCGTCAGGAACAAGTAGTCAACATCATTTACCAAGAACTTACTAGATTTGTCGGAGAACGACCAAGTCGTCCTGAGATTCAATCTGGAAAACCTAACGTCTTCATGTTGATCGGCATACAAGGAAGCGGAAAGACAACATCTGCTGCCAAACTCGCCAGATATTTTCAGAAACGAGGCCTCAAGACAGGTCTAGTGTGCTCTGATACCTATCGTCTTGGGGCATATGAGCAGCTTCGGCAGCTTGCTGAGAAAGCCAAGATACCGCTTCAAGGATTTCCTGGAGAAACTGATGCAGTAAAAGTCGCTGTGAAGGGTGTAGAAGAATTCCGAAACGAGAAATTCGATGTTATCCTTCTAGACACCGCTGGAAGACATAAGGACGAGAAAGGTCTTATGGATGAGATGAAACAGATTGCGGCAGCTGTTCACCCTGATGAGATTATTCTTGTTATTGATGGTACAATAGGACAACAAGCAGCAGCTCAAGCCAAAGCGTTTCACGAGGCGACCGAGTTTGGTTCAATACTGCTTACCAAGCTGGACGGGTCAGCCAGGGGCGGCGGAGCTCTCTCAGCTGTTGCAGCCACCCAAGTCCCTATCCGTTTCATAGGTACTGGCGAAGGCATTGATGCTATTGAGTCCTTCATCCCAACTCAATTCGTTGGACGTCTTCTCGGCATGGGAGATATTCAAGGCCTTATCCAGAAATACCGTGAAGTCGAAAACACATTCGAAGAGAAGAAACAGAGAGACATCCTGAAGGGACGTTTCACCTTAGAGGACATGCTTGATCAAATGGACGCTATGAAGAAAATGGGGCCTCTGAAAAACGTCATCAACATGATTCCTGGTCTGGGATATAGATTACCAGACGCAGCCTTAGAACAGGCAGAAGGAAAAATGAAAGCTTGGAAGTTCATAATTCAGTCCATGACAAAAGATGAGCGAGAAAACCCAAAGATACTCAACTCGTCCCGCATGAAAAGGATTGCCAACGGGTCTGGAACAGAAGAGAAAGATGTTAAAGAGCTTGTCAAACAATACGAGACAATGCGCCATTTCATGAGAACTATGGGTAGTACGAGAAGAATGAATCCCGCTATGAGAAGGCTCATCGGCGGAAGCAGAAGATGAAATGATCACTCGGTGATTCTGAATATTGATTCTTGAAGAAGCGTTAGGCCTAATAGAGGAGACTTCTCTGTGCGACCACTGCCTCGGAAGACAATTCGCAATGCTCGGATATGGATTAAGCAACAGGGAAAGAGGCTATGCCATAAAAGCTCTCCTAGTCTTTGCTGCACATAGACTGATGAAAGAGGGAAAGAACGAAGAGAGTCACACTCTTGAAATCCTTGCCAGCAATGGCTTAAGTCAGATGGCTCAAGACATATTGGCCGCGACAGGTGTCCAGCTCAAGAAAGAGACTCATGAATGTTACCTATGTGGCGGAGTCTTCAACAGATTAGATGAGTTGGCTAAACAATCCGTGGAGAAGCTTTCAGAATACGATTATGCAAGTTTTCTCGTAGGTATTAAGGCTCCTCCCGAAATCGAGAATAAGGAAGATGAACTGCGTGCCAGGCATCACCTTTCTTGGGGAGAAAGTATTCGCAACGAATTCAGCCGCGAGATCGGCAAGCGAATTCAGGAAGCTACTAGAAAGGATGTGAACTTGAAGAGGCCCGACATACTCATAACGATAGACCCCTTTTCCGAGGGCATATCCCTCATTGTAAACGCAGCCTATGTCTCAGGGCGCTATCGAAAACTTGTCCGAGGTATTCCGCAGTCACGTTGGTTCTGCAGCTCCTGCCAAGGCAGAGGCTGTGAGATTTGTGGAGGCACCGGCAAATTATATCAAGAGTCTGTTGAGGAGCTCGTGGGAAATACCCTGATGGAAGCATATGGTGGGACCAATTTCGTCCTACATGCAGCTGGAAGAGAAGATATTGATGTCAGGACTTTTGGCGATGGAAGACCGTTTGTGATGGAGATAGAGCATCCTAAGAGAAGACATCTGGACTTGGAAGAACTCACTACGGCCATCAATGGGGCTGCATCGGGTAAAGTAGAGGTTCTGAACCTGAGAGAATCATCAAGAGAGGAAATAAGGAGACTCAAAGCGTCGAGTCAATCATCAAAGACTTATCAGGCCATAGTGGAATTCAGTGAAGAAGTCAATGATGACCAACTTGAAAGACTTGAGGTCGAGTTGGGAGGTCGTGAAATAGAACAACTGACGCCAACGAGGGTTTCGCATCGAAGAGCCAACTTGATACGGAAAAAGCACATATACGAGCTTAAGAGTAGAAGAGTGCAAACCAACCGTGCCGAGCTAGTTTTACGTTGCCAAGGAGGGCTCTACATAAAGGAGCTGATCTCTGGTGACGGAGGACGAACCAGGCCCAGTGTCTCAGACGTGCTGGGTGTTCCTGCGAAATGCGTCCAGCTCGATGTAATGAACGTGGCGATGGGTGATACGAGTGAAGTCGAGAGGATTCAGAAGAAAGAGTAAGAAAATCATGACCAAGAACCCTCGGGAGCGAGGCGTACGGCCGCTTGGTCGTCTACTCCACGAGTATGAAGAGGGAGAAAAGGTAGTCGTTAAGATTGACTCTGCAGTCCACAAAGGTATGCCTCATCCAAGATATCAGGGTCGAGTGGGTGTAGTATTTGAGAAACGTGGTAGAGCATACGTCGTCAGAATGCCGGAAGGAGGCAAGGTTCGAGATCTCATAATATTGCCTGAGCACATAACTCCCTTGGCAGGCTAAGGTGTTGGGAAATGCCGAAAAGAGTTGTAGCCAGAAAAGAGATAACAATCTCTGAGGCCAAAGGCCTAATGGACAAGATAGAAAATCCTAGTCAGTTCCAGATTAGGACCAAAGAATATGTAGACAAATTTGCCAAACTCGACGCTGAGAAAGCTTCTGAGCTACTACAGGAATTTCTTAAACTAAATATTGAAAGGACAGATGCTATCCAAGTCGTTAACAGCATGCCTTCTTCTCTGGAAGAATTACGTGTCTTCTTCTCAAGTGGACGCAAACGCCTAATTGCTACAACTCAACTGGAAGAAATGCTGAAATTGTTGGACAAATATCGCTAGCTTGTCTAGCCGAATGATTTTTAATTCATCAAAGCTATGTCTAGTATACCAAAGCGTGAAGTCGAGGTTTAGAAAATGAGCAGGTTTACATTGGCTCCAAAGAAGTTCGAGGACTATGGATATGTTCTTGATTACCTCGCTCATGGAAAAGCAGGCATAATGAGGGGAGAATTCAGAGCTGAACCTCTTGTACAGCTTGTCGGAGAAGCCTATTTCACGTTGCTTGAGGCTACACCTAGGAGCGGAACAGTTGTCACCCAAGGAGAAAGACTCTACATAGGCAAAGACAAAATCCGCGATAAAGTCAGCCACATACTGGGCCGCATAAACTACAATGAGCTAACTTCAGGAGCCAAAGCCGAGCTTCCCGGAGTTCTTGAAGGAGCAATAAAGAATAATGAGTACCGTTTCGTTGAATTCTTCAACGAAGCACAAGCAATAACGCCAAGAATGCACTCTTTGGAGCTAATCCCAGGGATAGGAAAGAAATACGCGTGGTCCATTCTGGACCTAAGAGAAAAGAAGCCTTTTCAGAATCTCCAAGACCTCAAAGAAAGAACGCAACTCTCGGATCCAATGAAACTCATAGCACGTCGAATAATCGAAGAACTCTCAGATAACGAGCCTAAATACCGTCTCTTCACTAGAGAAGCTTAGGAGAAGCCGAGTATTGAGCCTCCTTGAAGAGGCCAAAATCATTCTTGCTGGCCATGGAATTCGTCCGAAACGAGGATTTGGACAGAATTTCTGTATCGATTCTTCGCTACTTGAAAGACTGGTCACTTACTCAAACATAGGAAAAGATGATGTCGTACTAGAGATTGGAGCTGGACTAGGCTTTCTGACTTCTAAGCTGGCAGCTAACGCAAAACAAGTCTTGGCAGTTGAAGCTGACCCCTCGTTAATCCCAATTTTGGAAGAACGTTTTGCGAAGCAAAACGTTGTCAGAGTAATTCAAGGTGATATACTCAATCTACCCCATTTCAATTTCGATAAGATTGTAGCTAATCCACCCTACAACATATCGTCAAAACTCTTGACGACTATCCTTGGATGGGATTTCAAGAGCGTGGTTCTTACTTTGCAGGTTGAGTTCGGTGAGAAACTAATTGCCCAAGCTGGAGAAGAAAGTTATGGAATTCTCTCCGTCTTAGCCCAATACAAGAACAGAATAGAGTTGCTTGATCACGTTTCTAGGAGTTCCTTCTATCCTCCACCCAGGGTTGAATCAGCGATAGTTCGAATATCGCCTCATTCTCCCTCCTTTCAGCTTTCAGACAATGAAGTTTTCGAGAAACTTGTCAGATCCCTCTTCACTCAGCGACGCAAGAAAGTCAGAAACTCCCTTGAACATTTCCTCAGAAGCAATACTGGGACAAAGAACAATGAAATGCAAGCAATTGTGCAGAATCTTCCAGGCCTAGATAGGAGAGTCATAGATCTTGAGGCCTCTGCTTTCGCAACGCTCTCCAATACTATCACCAAACTTTTCAGAGGAAAGCGAATTGAGTATGGGGCTCTAGTATTCTACGTATTTCCAGAAGTCTACCAACCATCAGATGACACATTCCTCCTAGCACAAAATCTGGAAGTGCATCCGGGTCTTAGGGTTGTGGACGTCGGTTCTGGATGCGGGATTTTAGGTATCATTGCAGCCTCGAAGGGATGCAATGTCACTGCGGTGGATATCAACCCATTTGCTATTGACTGCTCGAGCCTCAATGCCAAGCTGAATGGTGTGTCCAACAGATATGAAGCAAAGTTGGGCGACCTTTTCCAAGACTTGAACGGAGAGCAATTCGACCTCATGGTTTTCAATCCTCCATATCTGCCTCAATCAGATGAGGAAGAAACCGGAGGTTGGCTTGAGAAAGCTTGGCAAGGTGGTTCTTCGGGAAAGGAAGTCATAGACAGATTCTTGAAAGATGCGAGCAGCCATCTTATAACTGGAGGCGAGATAAGGATGGTTTTGTCTTCCCTATCGCACCCGGAATCAACCATCCAAGACCTCGAGGCAAGAGGTTTTGAAGTCACAGTATTAGCCAAAGAGAAGCTTGATTTTGAAGAACTGACCGTGCTGAAGGCGAGGAAGTCAGCTTTAAGTTGACCTTTGACAAATCTTGAGCCGAATACTGCAATTGGTAACCAATCTTCGCGCGCGCTATTCAGGCAAATCGTGTATAGCTTCCAGAAGACTTTTTCTAAGGTCTTCTCCAGACAAGCTTTCATTTACTACTGTTTCGATAGCTAAAGCCATTCTCTCAGCCCCTATTGATCTTAGCCAGGCTTCAAGGTCATGCCGTTTCAGATGAAACTCTAATGACTGGGTCGGTGCTATTTTGATAATGTCCACTAACTCCTTTGGGTTGGAAGCATACAAATCTATGTACTGGTCAAGACTTAGGCTGAAATGGAAAGGTTCTACAGCTGATCTGGGCTCTGTCTTCTTCTCATTTAGTCTGAGAATGAGAGACTGATTCTCTTCCTTAAGTCTGAGATAGTCCTTCTCAATCCCTCTAAGTCGAGTCAGCTCAGATCTTATTGCTTCTATCACCTGAGAGATATCCTCTTTCGACATGTCTCCAGCTCCAGAAACTACAGTATTATCCATTCAATTTGCGGCTTAAACGTTTACCGATTGACTAATCCCTTAGCGCTTCGGCCGCTCTATATTAATAAGTGTTGAGTCGCCTTCTGAAGAATTCTAGGCTTTTTCATTAGCGAAACCGCCATTCTAGCCATGAGCCCTTTGCCTATTCTCGACTGATAATCTATGTCAGCTACGGTTTCTATCAGCTTGGACAGGGATTTGTCATTCTCCAGAATCTGAAAAATGTAGTCCATCTCCTCATCAGAGAGCGAGTCTAGGAAAGCTCTTGCTCTGCAGCTAAACAGAATCTCATCGCCTATTCTTTCCCTCCAGCGGCTCTCATAGCTCTTTAGTTCTGTTGCAGAGACAGTTCCCTCTGATTTCTCCAACGATTCTACAAGAGTTTGACCTGCTAAACGAGCGCATAGAATTCCGTAATAGAGGCCGCCTCCTGTAGTTGATTTGACTTGACCGGCCGCATCTCCTACGATAACAATTCCGTCACTCACGGTCTTTCTAAGAGTTCCTCCCGTCGGTATAGCATGAACAACTTGCTGTGATACGGTTCCTTCTCTTGACCAGGATGACATATTATGATTTGAACTAATGAACAGATTCAGCCAGTCGATTGGTGATCTACCTGATCCAAGTCTAACACATAGACCCACTTTGGCTCTTCTCGTACCAGATGGAACAGTCCAGGCGAAGAAGCCTGGAGCAATATTTGTTCCAAAGAAGATTTGTGCAAAGTCAGAATGGGCTGAACCAACTCCCAAGAATTCTTCTTGTGCAGCCAATCTCAACTCGGTTGAGGATTTGCTGTACAGGCCTGCTTTTCTAGCAACAAAAGATCCGACGCCGTCTGCGCCAACGACTACTCTGCAGCTTCTAATCTCTTCTTTTCCTTGACTATTGATTAACACATTTACTTTGGTGTCCTTCACATCAATCCCTATTGCTCTGGTTGATATGAAGAGAGTAGCACCTGAACTAACAGCTCTGGACGCAAGCTGTAGGTCAAAATCTTCCCTGTCAATTATATATGCTTGGGTTTCGTTTCTCTCAACTGTCAGCTGTGTTCCATTCGGTGAATGGAATACCGCTCCTCGAAGTTCCGCCATTACCTTTGGGATCTCAATTGAAAGCTCTTTGACAGCTTTCACGCTTAGTTTTCCTGTGCAGTGTTGTCTTGCTCCGACATACGGATGTTCTTCAATCATCAGGACTTTGAACCCATGTCTGACGACTTCTTCTGCAACGGTCGAACCAGCTGGGCCAGCTCCTACAACAATTACATCATAGTCCAGTTGGTTAACCTCCCGCTTCCGTACTCACGTTTTCCCTGGTTCGTCTGTCCGAGTAAACGGCTCTACCACGTAATATTTCTATGGATAGGCGCGCGCCAGGAATCTGTTCTACTCTTGTTCACCAGTTTATGCATTTGAGAATGACCAGAAAAGAGAAGGAAGGCGATGCTCTATTTCATCAGTCTATCTTGGTTGCCATTTCGAGAAGACATAAATAACTCTATCTTGCCGGCATATATGGCTACGGAATTGGAAGGAACTAACAGACTCAATCAAATAATCGGTCCATACTACTGTCAAGCTGCCTTAAGACTATGCATTGAAGCCAGAGCATTGTATGCTTCAGGAGATGAAAAGAAGGCCGCTGAGATTTGCAGCTTTGTCGCCACACTGTGCTCTGAGAATGATTTCAAGACATGTATCGATGAATCAGCAATGTGTGCTCAAGCGTCTAAACACTACTTGAAAGGGCAAGGCCCGGAGGAGTCCAAGAAAGGAAACGAAATCTGTATGGAGGCCCGCAAATTATGCCCTCAAAACCACATGGTTGCTGGAGCATGAGAGGCGAAAGGATTGTCTCAGAACATATATCTCAATGAGCTTAAGGACTTCAGGAAGCCCGGCTCCGTTCTTATTCAAGGTCTTCCAGGTTTGGGCTTTGTGGGCAAGATAGCAATCGATTTTCTCATTGATCAACTTAAACCAACCAAATTGGCTGAACTGTACTCAACTTACATAGCGCTACCAGACGGGGATCTTGGTGTTAGAGTGGAATTGGATGGCACATTTGAGTTGCCAAAATATGAGTTCTACGCCTATGACCAGGAAGGTCAAAGCCTGATTCTTCTTACAGGCGAGATTCAACCAGCTGCGTGGGGTCAATACCAAGTTGCCACAAGGATATTGGACTATGCCGACAAGCTTGGATGTACAAACGTTGTGGCTCTGGGAGGCCATATAATACAAGGCCGAAAATCGGATACAGTTTACGCCATCGGAAGCAGTAAAGATGTAGTCGACGAGCTCAAGAGACAGAAGATCCAGCTAGCGCAGGCAGGGGCTGTTAAGGGAGCTTTCGGGATTCTTCTAGGTTTAGCTAAGAAAAGGAGCATGCCTTGTCTTGGTCTCCTTGGAGCAACTCCTGGAACTCACCCGGACCTTGGAGCAGCTCGTAATATACTAAGAGCACTGGCCACAATATACAAAATCCCAATTTCTCTGGAAGATATTGACAAGAGAATAGTCGATATGGAGACTCGCGTCAAGAGATTCCAGGAATTTCAGGCTGGTGTATCTGCTGGTGACCAACAACAGCAAAATGCTCCCCCTGTTCCTCGAGGATATATCTCGTAGCTCTCACTCATTCACCTATCCATCTGGAGGAGCCGTCTGCCAGGTACTCCTTCTTCCATACGGCTACTTCTTTCTTGTAGCGCTCGACAGCTTCTCTAGCTGTCGTGAAACCGCTCTCCCTAGAATCTGCCAGAACAACCACATAGACTAAATCTTCTCCGACGTCAAATGCTCCAACTAAATGGTGGATCAACACATCCACAACACCTTTGTTTGCTCGGAGATCTGAAGAAATCTTCTCCAAGGCTATTTCAGCAAGCTCGTTGTGTGCCTCCAACTCAAGCTTATCAACGCCTTCTCCACTATGGGTCTGACCACGAACAATACCAGTAAAGGTAACGATTGCGCCTGCTTTGTATGCTTCCGGATTCTTGCGCGCCAAGCCAATAAGATCTTCCAAACTGACTGTTCCCTTTCTGTCTATGCCTGTCCTCCTCAACTGTACCAACAACATCAACCCAGTTCCCGATATGCTCACCCAGAATATGAATATTCTATCAGTAAACGCAAAACGGGCAGCTTGCGCGGAAAGCGGCGCGCGCGAGCACCTCAGACAAAGGCAAGGAAGAATGATACCAAGTCTTTGGGGCGATAACTACTCTTTTCTGACCGCACTTAGGCTTAGCGCGCGTTCTTGGGACTAAACTTGACAATATGTATTCTGCAGGAGAATGTAGTTGATTTTGTTCTGATACTTGGGATCGCGCTGCAAATAAGATTAAATCGATGCTCTAGAATCTCGTAATTGGGCCGGAGTGGCTTAGCCTGGTTAAAGCGCTGGACTCATAGAGAAAAAAAGCTCTTCCTCTTGAGACATCCAGAGACCCGGGGTTCGAAAGCCATTATCTGTGGCCGAAAAGCCCCGCCCCGGCACCTATAGGTTTCGTTATTAGAAAACTTAATGAAGCCTGCGTTCAGTCTTGAGCCCTATGCCTCGGTAGCTCAGCTCGGTCGGAGCGGCAGCTTTGTAAGCTGTTGGTCGCGGGTCCGAATCCCGCCCGAGGCTCCACGACAGTTATATGTCCTTCTTGCTTGTCGATTTGAGTTAGTTATGTTCATTTAGCTTCCTGCTTCTTGGCGCTGATAGTTTCACTGCAAAATATCGATTGGCGAAAAAGGATGGCTAACCACGAGTAAGCTGGAATTCCAATAGATTTTCTAGTTGGGTTGCCTCCATTGTTCACGGACACGAAGACAAGTATCTATGTCGACATGCCGTGTGAGCTATTTGATGAATCTCATGTTAGTGCTCGTGCCTTGCTTCTGGCCAATGCCATTATATTGACTGCCAACTCTTCTGATAGTTCCCTGAAATTGCGCCAAAGATCATCTGTTGTCAATATTCCGACTACATTTCCGTTCTTTTCATCAACGACGACTACCCTCCTGATATCATAGGAATTCATGATTCCCACTGCACTATCCACACCTGCGGTCTGTAATGTTGTCACAACTGGTTTGGTGCATCTGTCTTTGGCCTTTAGAGTATCTGGATCTACATCAGATGCCAGGACTCTCCTCACGAGATCTCTTTCGGTAATGATGCCTAGAGGTTTGTCATCTTCCACAATAATAACAGATGCAATTGATCGGTCTCTCATCAGTCTGGCAACTTCCCGGATTGGCGTGTCAGGGCTTACTTTTACAGGATTCTTAACCATAACATCTGAAACGTTCATGGTTCTCCCTCATTACATGGTTGTATGCTGACATAAATAACTGTTGCAGCGATGTGGGATTCTTCACGTAACGAAATATGATGTTACATTTCGCAGTCAAAAACAGATTTTATCCGTCAGATTTATGCTTGAATCTTCTAGATACAGTCATCACATAAACGTATATTTAGAAATGTGCGCCTCATTACAATATATCCCATATTCGAAGATTGGCTGCCTGCAATCTTGGTATCAGTATGCCTTCTATGACTGATGAACCTGCAAATCTCAATTTCTCATTCTTCTAGCCGTCTAGCTTCATTCGGTAAATAACTAGGTGGCTCAACAAGACACATATTATGTCCTCGACAAGAAGGGATGGCAACAGTATCGTTAGAACTACCTGAGATGGAATACCGGCAAGATAAACATCTGTCAGGTAAACGTAGGGGGATTGAATAGCATAGGCTCCAAGCGTCGAGAGCATTTGGGGGACAATTGGCCGAGTTTTAATCTTCTTCAGATTGGAATACAGTAACCCCGTGAAGAATCCGAGCATGGCGTTCCCGAAGACAATATATGGGTTTGGAGGGGTCAGTCTATACGCCATCACAATTGTCCCTAGTAGACCAACCATGCTACCTGTCCATGGCCCTGCAATGAGTCCTGTGAGAATTATCGGGAACTGGGTCACATGTAGGCTAGTGAAGCCTATCGGGATCGTGAACAATGCAAGCGCACTTGAAAGAGCACACATTACGATTACGAAGGACATTCGTCTAGACCTTGACCAAGCCTCAGACCTTGACATCAGGAATCCTTCAAACAATGAATATCGCTAGATGTTAAACAATTCGGAATGCGCGTTTTTGTCTCTGATCTACCTACTAGAAGCATTTGCTCGGCGCGCGCTAACCAAGGACAAGCAATCCTATCAACTTGAGCATGGTTTCGAGTTATCCACTTCAAATCTCTGGCTTCCAGACTTTACAGGAATCAAAGCGCCACCAAGACCTTGCGACTGCGAATTCCGAATCTTTATCTCCTTAGGTGAATGAGAATGCTTTGCCGGATGATGAGGAATACTGGTTTGACAAGTGAAATATCAGAGTTACTCTGACGGCAACAATTGCGCGCGCCGTCGAAGTCAAGCCCTCCATCACCACAGCCGTAACAGAGAATAGCAAAGAATAGGTGGGAGGGAGAAGGGGTGTTGCAGGGGACACCGATAGCGCGGAGAATAGCCTA